>NZ_DAOLQM010000142.1:0-5562 GCF_035418125.1 Atribacter sp.
CTGGTGGAGCTGAGGGGAGTTGAACCCCTGGCCTCCTCCACGCCAAGGAGGCGCTCTCCCAACTGAGCTACAGCCCCAAAATTACTTAGCAGACGACCTATATTATAGGAGAATCACGTTCATCAGTCAACGGATTCATCAAAAAAAGCTTAAAGTTTAGCTAAGACATGGTTTTCAAATATTTCTTTTACGTTTTGTTCAGTTACCCCAGAGATAACTTCATCGTTAATCCGAATATTAGGCCCGAGAGAGCACTTTTCTAAACAGAAAGTGGCACCAATACTCACTCGGTCTTGCAGGTCGTGCTCTTTGGCTAATTCAAGCAAACGCTGGAGAAGGTTATAGGAACCCTTCAGGTAGCAGCTGGTTCCAACACACACAGCAATGTCAATCTTCTGAGATTCTTTAGCTTCTTGTATTCGAATATATTCTTTGCTGATTCTCCGGCGAGACCGATAACTGGTATGAAGGAATTTTTCGGCTTCTTCGCTATTGGGTTTTTCTAACCATTTCTCATAGAGGTATTTTAATGATGGATTATCCTGGGCTTTTCGAATCGTGCTCATCCGGTCGGCATTATAGAGACCCTGAGCTCTTTTGCGGAGTGTCATTTCTCGGTCGGGATGGGCTAAAGGCATACCGCCACCACCGATACATCCTCCTGGACAATTCATGACTTCGACTAGATCATAATAACGCTTTCCTTCTCGAATGTCTTTCACTAAACGTTGCAAATTCGCTAAACCGTGAACCACGGCTACCTTTACCGTTCGACCGTCAAAGTCGACCTCGGCTTCTCGCAAACTTTCAAAACCTCGAACTCCGCTAAATTCAACATTTTTGAGTTCTTTTCCAGTCAGTCTTTCGTATGCATAGCGGAGAACCGCTTCGGTTACTCCTCCGGTTACTCCAAAGATGACCCCAGCTCCCGTCCCTAAGCCTAATGGTACATCAAATGGAACCGGCTCTAACTCTTTAAAATCAATATTGGCCGATTTAATCATTTTGATGATTTCCTGAGCAGTCATGACAATATCCACGTCCGGTTTTCCTTCGGTTTGAAACTCCGGACGACGGGCTTCAAATTTCTTAGCTGTACACGGCATGATTGAAACCGATACGATTTCATCTAAGGTTTTATTTTCAGCTTTGGTCACAAAATTCTTAATCACTGCTCCAAACATCTGTTGTGGAGATTTGGCACTGGATAAGTTATTTAAATAGAAAGGATAATTCCTTTCAGCATAAATCACCCAGGAGGGGCAGCAAGAGGTAAAATGGGGGAATGGACCACCCTTGGTCAAACGTTTAAAGAATTCCTCGGCCTCTTCAACGGTGGTCAAATCAGCACTGAAGGCTGTATCGAATACTCGGTCAAATCCAATTTTTTTCAAGGCAGCAGCAATTTTTCCAGTACTGATCTCTCCCGGTTCTAATCCAAAAGCTTCTCCAACTGCCACTCGAACTGCCGGAGCAATCTGTGCCACGACAAATTTCTCTGGATCTAAAACTGCTTCCCAGGCTTTATCTACTTCAGATTTTACAATCAAAGCAGCCGTTGGACAACGAACTGAGCACTGTCCACAATAAACACATTCCACTTCGCTGAGTTTTTTCCCAAAAGCTGGTTCCACCAGCGACTTTGAGCCTCGCTGGGTAAAATCGTAGATTCCAATACCTTCAATTTCTTTACAGGTTCGAACGCAATCACCACAAAGAATGCATTTATTCGGATCGCGAACCAAAGAGAAGGAAGAAGTATCTAACGGAAGGTCGTCCGTCCTTTCACCAAAGGGAACTTCAGTTATATCTAAACGAGCGGAGAGTTCCTGTAGACGGCAGTTTAGATTTCGTTCGCAGGTGGTACAATCACGTTTATGGTTGGCTAAGAGGAGCTCTAAAACCATTTTACGAGCCTTGAGAATTCTTTGTGTATTGGTTTTAATCACCATTCCTGGTTCAGGCGGAGTCGAACAAGATGGCATAATGCCTCGTCCTTCAACTTCAACCAGGCACATTCGGCAAGCACCATAAACACTTAAATCAGAAAGATAGCAAAAGGTTGGAATATCGATATCTGCTTTGCGAGCTACTTCAAGGATGTTCTTCTCGCCACTTAATTCAATTTCTTGACCATCAATTATTACTGATTTTTTGAGATTTTCATGACTCATGGTTCTTCGACCTCCATTCAACCAATACCGCATCAAAGGGACAAGCTTCGAAGCATGAACCGCACTTAATGCAAGCTTCCTGATCAATTACATATGGGACTTTCGGTCGTCCGGAAATACATTTGACCGGACATACTCGGGCACATTTTCCACAAGCCCGGCATTTTTCCGGATCAATTCGGTATTCTTTCATGGCATTACAAACGTGAGCAACACAGACGTGATTATTTACGTGATCCAGATATTCATCTTTAAAGTAGCGGAGAGTGGTCAAAACCGGATTAGGTGCGGTCTTTCCCAAGCCACAAAGTGATGCATCGCGCACGACCTCAGCGGTTTCAATCAATAAGTCCAGATCTTCAACTTTCGCACGAGCTTCAACAATTTTCTGGAGTACATTTAACATATGCTTGGTCCCTTCTCGACAGGGAACACACTTTCCACAGGATTCATTTTGAGTAAAATGAAGGAAATAGCGCGCTAATTCAACAATACAGGTATCTTCATCCATGGTGACCAATCCACCAGAACCCATAATGGCACCGGCAGCACAGAGCGAATCATAATCTACAGCGAGGTCCAAATGCTGTTCAGTCAAGCACCCACCGGAGGGTCCTCCAATTTGAACCGCTTTGAATTTTCGATTATTTTGTACACCTCCCCCAACATCAAAAATGAGCTCGCGAAGGCTGATACCCATTGGTACCTCCGCCAATCCGGTGTTTCGTATTTTTCCAGAAAGAGCAAAGGTTTTCGTTCCAGGACTGTTAACTGTTCCAAAGGAACGGAACCAATCGGCTCCTTTTAAAATAATAATGGGAACATTGGCTAAGGTTTCAACGTTATTAATAACGGTTGGATATCCCCAAAGACCTTTGTTGGCGGGAAAGGGGGGCCTAGGATTTGGCATACCCCGTTTTCCTTCGATAGAAGCCAACAAAGCGGTTTCTTCACCACAGACAAAAGCTCCGGCACCTTCTTTTATAGTAAGATCAAAGGAAAAGGAAGTACCAAAAAGATTTTTTCCTATTAATCCAGCTTCTCGGGCATCAGCTATAGCTTTTTTCAATCTTTTAACTGCTAAGGGATACTCGGCTCGAACATAAATATATCCTTCTTGAGCTCCAAAAGCGTAACCGGCAATTGCCATTCCTTCAATAACCGTATGAGGATCACCTTCCATAACACTGCGGTCCATAAAAGCACCGGGATCTCCTTCGTCACCATTACATACGATAAATTTCCGTTCGGATTTGGATAAACGAGCAAATTGCCATTTTCGACCGGTCGGGAACCCCCCGCCTCCCCGGCCACGCAGACCGGATTTTAAAATCTCTCCAATGACATCGTCGGGGCTCATAGTCGTAACGACTTTTGCTAAAGCCAAGTAACCGTCGTGAAACAGATAATCGTCAAGCTCTTCAGGGTCGATGGAACCACAATTACGGAGAACAATTTTCTTCTGCTTCCGGTAAAAGGGAACGTCTTTCATCAATGGCCATTTCCGGATTTCCTGGTTGGTTTCTTCCTGATATACCAGGTCATCAACTACCCGGTTGTTTATCAAGGTTTCTTCAACTATTCGATCAACATCTTCCGGTTTCACTCTCAGATAAAGTATTCCCTTCGGTTCAATCCTTACCAAGGGACCGGCTTCACACAATCCCATGCATCCGGTTTCTTTGAGTGATGGCTGATGATCATCAGTGGTTTTTTCCACAGTAGCTGAGAGCTGGTTTTTTTCAATTAATTCTTGAAACCTTTTATAAACCGCTTCTGCTCCTTTCGCTAAACACCCTAATCCACCACAGACTAAAACCTGTGCGGTAACTGGTTTATTTTTTAACTCTTGAATGTATCTTTCCAGTTCTTCTTTAGTCTTGAATGGCATGGACCATTCCTCCCTTGTTTTCTTCAATCAATCCTTCAATGATTTCACGAGTCCTTTCTTCGTTTAACATCCCAAAGACCTCTTCATCGATCATCATAGCTGGCGCCAGAGCACAGGCTCCGATACAAGCCACGGTTTCAACCGTAAAAAGAAGGTCGGGGGTCGTTTCCTCGTTTTCTTTTAATCCTAATTGCTCCTTAACAGTTTTTAAAACATTGACTGACCCTTTTACATGGCAAGCTGTCCCATCGCATACTCGAATCATATGCTTTCCTTTTGGTTTTAAAGAAAATTGAGCATAGAAGGTAGCGACCCCATACACATAGGCCGGGGACACTCCCAGGGCGGTAGCAACATAGGTCAATATTTCTTCGGGAAGATATCGGTAATCGGCTTGAATCTCCTGAAGGATAGAAATTAAATGGGATGCATTTCTATCGTGTTTTTCTAGAATTGCATTCACTTTTTCGAACTGACGACTTAAGGTTAATTCTGGATTATCAATTTCCAATGACATTCACCTCCGGATATACCTTCATCGTAACCTGCTGAGTTACGGAATAATCATCACTTAAATATCAATTTTAATTCAAAAATACTCCAATTTAACCTCTTTTCCTAACTTTACCAGCTCTTCGGTGATTTCTTCTAAAATTCTGGCTTTCAATGAAAGCTCACCTGATAATTTTGGATTCTGGTGAGCTGGATTGATCGCCATTCCAGTATAGATAAGAATTTCATCTGATTCTAATAATAAATGTAACAAACGGCTGGCACCATCTTGTTTATAGAGAACATCGATATCTCTTACTCCTTGCTTTAGATGGCGGCGAACACTGGCCAAAGTCAAAATCCCCTCGGTGAGAAGGTCTACTCCTTCTAAAATGCCTACCGGGGGAATATCTTCTTTCATAGAATTTAAATCCACGTCTATCGGTTTTCCTAAGTAACGGGAGACGATATTTCCGGTTGTTCCACCAGAAAGAACTTTCTTTCCAGGAAAGGAAAGAAATTTTTGAGTAATGAACTGATCAATTTTTGGGTCTTCTGGTGGTCCCGCCCATAAAATCATTTTCCGAGGAAGACGAATTTTCGCTACAATACAGGTTGCATCGTCTCCAGGCATCCCTTTGTAAAGACTTGCCGTCGTTTCGATCACTTTTCTTGACAAAGAATCGGCATCAATGTGCTCGTTCACACTACTTTCAAGAAAAGAGGCGATTTTTTCCCATCTCCAGCCTAAATTCCAGATCCCGCCAATACCGGCGTGCACCACTCCGTCGCTAACCGCTACTAACCAATCATTTTTTTGGAGTTTCATGTTTGATTCATGAATAACTCGATTCCCAATTTTTCTTTCTTTCCGTTCGATATGCATCACTCGGCCACTTCGAATCCAGAAGATTGGTGGGCTATCAAATTCAGCAATATAGGCTTCACCGTTTTGAAAAACCTGCATGACTGAAAAAGTAGAATAAGCAATTTTTCTCACCTTAC
>NZ_DAOLQM010000143.1:0-5540 GCF_035418125.1 Atribacter sp.
GCGGTGTCGGCTTGTGCCTTCCCCCACCATCTGTCTTCTGAAGAGCGAGAACAAGAGGTTTTTCATCGTTACCCAGAACTCCTCGTGAGATTGCAGAAAGCGGAACTAAAAATAAGTTTTCGATGCTGTCGAAAAACGTTCCGAACCTTTCCTGGACGATCTGTCTTATTAGTGGTACAATAGTTATGTCGGTACCCCTCCTCCTTATTATTTTGGTGATACTTAATAATTTGAGATGGGGTACCGATTTTCCTTATTTCGTGTTCACTTTCTCTTCAAAGACCGATTTCATTCAGTTTTTCGCTTATCTGGTTTTTGTAATGACCACGCACATGTTGAGTAATCAAGATAAAAATGGGTTCAACAAGAAAAATGGACAAAATTAGGCGGTTTTTTCTCCCTGCTCCCACAATTGAAAATACGGTTCTCTTCCAAGTCAAATGGGCAGGAAAATAGTTATGCCAGCCTTGGTACATCGAACTTGAGTTTCCCGAAGACCAAGAAGATCATCAACCTCAGGTATCGAAGTGTCTTGAATCCATAGGAGCGTTTTGTAATCGTTCTCAGCTTGGAATTGTTCCCTTCCATCACGGCGTTGGTCACCCGGTAGGTGAAATAGGCCATAATGCCTTTCAGATGAGTCATAATCGCTTGAGCCTCCTTCAGCATTTCGGGGACTTTCTATTGTTGGCAGAGCTTGATCCAATGATGGAAAAATCTACCTGCCCAGGATGGCTTTTTGTATTTGTACCCTTTTTTGTACATTTGGATCAAGTTGTACGCCTTTACTGTATCCAGGTTAGCCTGGGTGAAGAATTCATCCAGTCGTTCTCTTTGACTCTTTTTGAGCTTTTTGGGGTCTTTCAAAAGTAGATAGCGAATTTTGTTGAACCTCGGGATGTTTTCTTTGTGTTCTCTGCGTCGAATACTATCCAGTACGTCGTTGAGAAGCTTCACAACGTGGACCACCTTGGCTCGTTCTAAGTCCATGAAGCCGGTCAGGTAAACATGCCCTTTTTTTGTGCGCCACTTCATCTATGGAGAGTGTGGTAACCGGTTCTTCTGAGAAATCCTGAAAGTCAACTTCTTTCTCTATGTAGTGCTCTAACACCCTCCAAATACGGTTTTCGCTTACGTCGTATAACTGATGGATCTGCGCTACGCTGGTTACTTGAGCCAAAGAAAGGAGCAGCGCTTCGAAGAAAAGTGTGAATCCGCTTCCTTCCCGAGCCCAGGGTACTTGTACTTGTTTGACACCATCCGGCGTATAGATTCTCGGGACACGCGCGTGCAGATAGGTCTTATACTGAAACAGGTTCATATGCCGCCATTCTCGGATAACCGTATCGTGGACACTACACAGCTCGCCTTTATAGATGAATTTCGCTCCCCGTTTGAAGTCAACGTGGATGTGTATTTCCAGCCCTTTTTGTTCTACATCGCTAATGTACCACGGTTCCACTAATCCAAGCAGTTGCTCGAAAAAAAACGGAAGTCTCTATTCCACTTTTATTTCCTACCAACGGATAGTATTCATTTGGGACTCTATCATAGTCCTTCAGCATCCAATTCCTTATTGTCTGCAACTTTGTTCTTGTCCATATAAAGTGTGGGAGAACTTGTAAACTATTAGGCCAGATTCAATTTGACACAGTATCACGGTGCGCCTTTCGGCCGTTTTATCAATTTCCATAAATAATTTAAAAAAACATAATACCATGTTTTTTCATAAGAAGAATAGTCCCAGAAAGTTTTCGGGGGACTTTTCATTATTTTTCGGAATTCAGAAAGCGATATTTCCATTTTCGAGCAGAAGAACCTGATATCATTCTCCAATTCCTCAGGGGGGTAAGCGGGGTGTTTTAGCTCTTCTAATGCTTGTTCGCGTGTTATTTGGCCGGAGATAATTAAGCTGGATAAATGTGCTTTTCTTTTATCAAATCCGAATTTTACTGGAAGAATATAACCCTGCCAAAACTTCGTTATAATAGATTCGTAATGCTTTCCGCCATAGTCTTGCCATCCGAGCTCTTTCGTGATTAGTTCTTTAGCTTCACTTTTATTGTAGTTTAGATAATTCAAAATGTGGAGCCATTTAATCTTTCGAATCTTTCGGTAGAATATAGTGCTAGTAAAAGAGGTGTGGGGGAAAGCTTTCAAAGTACATCTTGAGTACGTTTTATTAACTGACTTAATGTATTTCCAATCATAATGCCCGCGAGACCAACTTGGAGGCAAAATAGACTCCGTTGAAGAGTTTAAGCCGCTAATAATGAAAGACAGGTTGTTTTTTGCTGCTTGCTGGTTTAGTAAGGAGACGATTCCGTGATCTGAAGTGATTTCTAAGTCAGGAGTAGAAGCTTTCAAAAAAGCTAGTTCCAGGTTTCTAAACTCATTCCATTCTACTTTATAGCGGAAAAGGTCAATATGTAATTTACTACAGATATTGTCGATATTTGCTTCGGCAATGGTTGAATTCCAGGTATTGTCGAAATGGATAGCTAAAGGCCTTAAGCCTAATTCTACGACTTTGTACGCCACGTAAGTGCTATCAACACCACCACTTAGTCCAATAATGCAGTCATATTTCTTACTACTACTTTCCGTTTTTATGTTATGTATAATCGAAAGAAGCTCTGCCTCTTTCTCCATCGGAGAAAGACTTAATGGGGGCCTGTTCAGTGCCTGTTCAGCTGTTTTACAATGATTACAAATACCTCTTTCATCGAATTTTATTTCGGGATCCGTCGTATCCATAACGCATCGTTGGCAAATTTGCAGGTTTTCCACTTTAACCTCCCAAATGCATTCCGGTTATCGAAATTCTAATGGGTTATGATTAAGCCATACAGACGTGTAAAAAAAGGTGAAGTCATTGTCAAATATTGTAAAAAAACGTTAAATCGAGCGTATCCTCCATCAATCCGTTAAACGACAACGTTTTCCATTCTTGAACCGTTGAAATATGGCATCCCTACCAGAACATATCGAATCTCTTTGAATCCTCGCAGTTTGCGCCACCCCTTCTCGACCTGCTGGGATAATTTGTACATCATCGCTAATGTTGTTTTCCGGTCGCCGCAGTTCCTCATTTTTTTATACTGAGCCGTTTGGTATAAAAACTCAATTCTATCGGATCTGTTGTTTTGATATGCTGGAAGTGCGCTGCTAGAAAATCATAGAAAGTTAGCAATTCTTCCGCGTTTCTCGGCAGGCTCTTCCCCGCTTGGGGTTGTATTTCCTCGTAGGTATGGATAAAAACCCACTATTGGCTGATTGACATTTATCGAGCCCGACTCCCGTTTGTATCTCGCGTTCTCGGTGATAGTGATATCCATTTCGGTAGACCAGCCTTCTTCCTTCTTCATCCCGTAGCGTTTTGGTCTTTTCTATATTATTCGTCGATTTTGTTCTTTAAGGGCTATGCTTAGTATGACTCTCGTCCCCTGCTAGGCCCCGTTAATTCAATACTATTGGACCTTATTATTCTGTCTTTAAACAACAATCATTCACTCCGTATCCACCTTTTAGCCTGTAAGACCTCTCGCCTGATTTTTGGTTATGTCATTGTGTTCATCTTGTCCTTCTCTCTGCTTTTTCGTTGTAACTCCGTATATACCTAGTATTTTCATAAACTCCTGAGAATACCGCTTTAGGTTTCCACTCGGTCGATTTCTAAAGGAATTATTGCTATCCAAAATTTGTTTTAATTTTTCGGATATATCAGTGATATTTCTTGCTTTATAAAGCCAGATACCGTCATTTAGAAATTGCCTAATCTCCGTAATATCATCTTCCTCCTTAACAGGTAATAGAACAGAGCAGCCTGCATAGTAGCCCTCGAAAACTGTTCTTCCAAGAGGTAAAAAATCTTCACATCTTACGATGACATCAAGGATTGGAAAAATAACGTCCATTTCATCGAATCCTCCGAGAATCCTTAAATTCGCGCATTTTTTCGCTTTTTCTGAAACGAGAGAATAATAATTAGAATTTCCGCTAGTACCGATAACTAAAAAAAGCGTGTTTTCTTTGTCATAGTAAGCCTCAGCTAAATCAATAAAAAAGGATTGACCTTTTATTGGTTGAATTCTTCCAATCAAAGCAACAGTTTTCAATTCCGGACTCAAGTTAATCCGCTCATACAGTGTTTTTCGATCTGTCTCTCTGAGCATCCTCGCATTCTCCATATCAAAAGGGTTTCTGAGAACTTCGACATCTTTTGCGATTCCACGTAAGGCTTTTTTGACGCCTTCGTCAATTCCAATAATTTTGTAGGCTCTTAACAATGCTTTCCGAAGGAGTTTTTTGGTCATTATATTTACATTCTCATTGTAGATTTCCCTTATGTGGATAATTGTCTTATATTTTTTAGGTAAGATAAAAAGTAAAGGCCATATTGTGAGAGAGTTTAAATGAATTAAGTCGGGTTTCAAATGCTTCAATAGTAATCTTAAATAAAAAAAACAGTAAATTATTGAGACTATGTTTTTAACCATATATTTAAAAGTATTATATAAAGACTTTTCATGTCCTTTATGAATTCTACTCGACGGAAGTAGTATTGATTTCTTATAATTGAGCCCTTTCAACATTTCAGGTTTTATTGACGTAAATTTTAAAAAGGGTTTCGCGTAAAGAAGGAAAATGTCTTCTTTTTTTACGATATCGTTCGTTAGCAGAGATTTTATATGTAAGCTTAAACTCCTTGCGGCCCCGTAAATACCGATATCATGAGTTATGAATAAAATTTTCATAATGTAATTATGTGCCCTCCTGATTACAACAAACTGAGTACGGGTAATCGAAAATGCTGTTGTTAATAACATAAAGACAAATTAAAAGCGGAAATATCATAATAAATGACTTGATTGATGTTTATCTTTCCTTCTGTAAAACAGCAGAGGAAGAAAAACCAATCAGATTCTCTTTCGAGTTAAATCGGTGAGGTATAGTTATTACTGCCATTGTACATAAATATCGGAGTTATTGTCAAATGTTGTGGAATAAGCGAAATCGAGCGTATCCTCCATCAATCCGTTAAACGACTACATTTTTCATTCTTGAACCGTTGAGATACTGATTCCCTTCCAGAACGTATTGAATCTCTTTGAATCCCCGCAGTTTGCGCCGCCCCTTCTCCACCTGTTGGGATAATTCGTACATCATCGCTAACGTTGTTTTTCGGTTGCCACATTTCCTCATCTTTTTTGTCCTGAGCCGTATAGTCGAAAAGCTCGATTCTATCGGATTCGTCGTTCTGATATGCTGGAAGTGCGCTGCTGGAAAATCATAGAATGTCAGCAATTCCCCCGCGTCTTTCGTTAGACTCTTCACCGCTTTGGGGTATTTGTCCTCGAAGACGTTACCGAATCTTCCTATGCCTCTTTCCGCTTGGGCTTTGTCCGGCGATAGATAGATTTCCTGGAGCATCTTTTTTGCCATCGGGTGGAGTTTCTTCGGCAGCTGGTTCAATACGTTCGCCGTTTTATGGACCCAACACCGCTGTTCTCTTGTTTGAGGGTATACCTCCCTTAACG
>NZ_DAOLQM010000144.1:0-5459 GCF_035418125.1 Atribacter sp.
CAGGAAGTTGTATTTGTCCTTTTCCTGTTAAGCTCGTTTCCTCTCTAATCATTGAGGCAATCACCTTCCATGATATTGATTATTTCATTTAATATTTTATCAATCAATGAAATAATGACAAATGAGGCCAATCCTGGAAATACAGAAACGAGTAATAAATGACTTCATCCTGAGTCCTCGCTTTGTGAGGGCGCGAGGATCTTATGTTTTATGTCTTTATTCTTCAAAATATTTAAAAAGATGGGATTCTCACGTCGCAAAATACGCTCCTTAGAATGACGGAGAGGATGGAAGAAATTGCCACGTAGCATATATTACGCTCCTTAGAATGACGGAGAGAGCTGATGGGATTGTAACGTGCCTAAAGAGGCAAGGAGGATTTTTAAAAGACGAGGGGAGATGGGGTGAGGGGGCGAACAAAAAATAATAGAAAGAATTGAAAGATGAGATCCTCACGGCTTCGAAAAACGAAGCCTCAGGATGACGCCTGCGGTGTCAGATGAGATCCTCACGGCTTCGAAAAACGAAGCCTCAGGATGACGCCTGCGGTGTCAGATGAGATCCTCACGCGGGAGAAAGCACCGTTCATGTGATAACAGATTAAAGGTGCACTCCCCTCTGAATCTCCCTTTAATGGAAAATGAGTTTTATTCTACTCAATAACTCAACAACATGAAATTCCTCTCTTCGGAGGGGTGGAGTTTTATAATCTTAATGGTTATCTTTATGTAATTGCTTTCTTCTTTCAAAGATTATTCTGGAAATTTTCAAAGCCTTGATGAAGAAAGTGTGAATCGAAAGTAAATACTGTCGATATGTTAAGACGGTTCATAGTATAAAAAGAAGAACAATCTACTATGCTCAAACCTCGGGCATTCATTTCAAATAGAAAATAAATACTCGTATTGAATGAGTCTTCTTCTATCCAATCAATTAACAGTATTGGTTGAATTTTTCTAATAAATGTTTTTAAGGCATTGATACCCAATCTATTTTGAATCAGTGCACAACTTTCAACCAGTACAAAAGAATTAATAACCAACTCCGCCTTGGAATCTAATAGCTTTGCCCAAGCTGATTTAGCTATAGTATGATAATCGTCATTTCGATTGAGAACCGCCAAAAACGCTGAAGTATCAACATAAACATCTCCCACGGGAAGTTACTCCCAGTATTGGTCGTGGTTGATTGATAAGTCATGAGGACCACTAAATTGCCCTGCTATTTCTTTAGCCCTTTGGCGATTCATCTTATCAGAATGCGCTCCTTCTCCCTCTAGAAAATTGTCTACCGATTGGCGAATAAGCTCGGATAGGGAAATCCCTTTTTGATTGGCAATTTCTCGAAGCTTTTTTGATTGAGTTTCGGTTAATTGAATTTGAGTTCGAATCATTTATTTCACCTGTTTATTATGCTTACATGATGTATATATTATAACATCATGATGTAATTATTAGAATAAAGGTAACCGTTATTAGAATTAGAGGTCTTTATTCTTGAATTGAACTGGTTTTCAACCTGGTTAATTTATTGGGGAGTTTGTCAAATCAAACTCCCTACAAAAGAATTTAAAATTGTAGGGGTACAAGATATTGTACTCGATTGAGGTAGCAACATGCCACGGAATGTGGAATCTTGGTTTTCATCCTCACTTGGTGGTGCTAGGCAGAGTGAAAGTCTATCCTTAATTATTTATTGTCATTCTTTATGATTTATGGAATATGTTCTTTTTCAAATGCTTCGGCGATTTTCTCAAGGAGTTTTGGAAGTGAAGTTGATGGCTCGGGCATAACGGATTTTATCCTCTCTATATATTACTTCGTCTTTTTTAAATACATCGAGAAATAACGCCTGTTGGTGCAATTCATGAACGATTCGGAGATTTTGATAAAAATCAACCGGCGAGTTTCGTATTAAATTTTTTTCAAATTGTTCGAATAGCTTCTGATTTTTAATCATTTTGGGGTCAGGTCTTGATTCTTGAATTTAATCCTTTCTGGTATTTTTCTCAATAAACCTTTTTAAGACTCTACTGACTGTTGAATAGTGAACACCTAAATAATTGGCAATCTCTTTTTGAGTATAACCATGCTCAACATGAGCACTGTAAATCTTACTTTCTTTTTCTGGGTGTAGTTTCTCTTCGTTAAAAATCTCAGTTAACTTCTTCCGAGCTGCAAATCTTTCAACTCTGGGTAATTCTTGGATGGTTTTCTTCTTATCGATAAAATGTTCAATCTTTTCAACAAAGCTGTCCTTTCCTAAAATAAACCTCCCTTTTAGGTCTTTCCAGGGAGCTTCTATCCCAAGTCCAGCTAAAACAAAGTCTTCATAGCTTTTTTTGGCACTATTTTGTTCTTCATGAAACTGAGCAAGGATCCAGTCGGTTGATAAAAATTTGAGTTTTTCGGCTTGTCCAGCCGTTGCTTGATAGCTACTCCATTGCCATTCCCAGGGATATTGCACCATACCTGCTCGGACGGGATTTAAAACAATATACCTACACAACTCTAATAAATAGCTTTCCTTCTCAACTAAAATCGCCTTAAATCTCCCTTGGAATACATGGCCTACTGTCTTATAAGCCCAATTCAATTTTTGGGCATACACTCCGTTTAATTCCCTAATCCCCAGGGATAGATTCCCATTGGGAGTTTCTATCAGTAGATGGTAATGGTTCGGCATGAGACAATAGGCATAACAAATGAACTGATACCTGATTATCGTCTCATTCAGGATCTTTAAAAAGACCATTCGGTCTCGGTCATGGTTAAATATATTCTCTTTTTTATTCCCCCTGGCGGTGATATGATACAGAGCACCAGGGAATTCAATTCTAACTGGTCGAGCCATATAGAATAATCCTTCTATAAAAATTCAAGAATCAAGACCTGACCCCAAGTTTTACCAGCGGTGGTGAACATCCTGCTTTATAGAGGCTTCATAGATCTTTTGGATTTCTTCCATAACTTTTTCTCCGAGGGGTGGAAGGCTGGAAGCTTTGGCGTTGTCTTCAGCCTGCAGGGGATTTTTGGCACCGGGGATCACTACGCTCACTTCTGGAAACATGAGAATCCATTTCAGAGCAAACTGTGTCAGGTTAAATCCTTCAGGGATCAGATTCCGCAATTCTTCCACCGCTTGTAACCCTTTTTCATAATCTACCCCGGCAAAGGTTTCGCCCCGGTCAAAAGCCTGACCATATCGATTGTAGTTGCGGTGATCATCGGAAGAAAAGGTGGTTTCTTTGGTCATTTTTCCGGTGAGGAGACCACTAGCCAGTGGAACCCGGGCTATAACCGCTACTCTTCTTTTTCGACATTCGGCAAAAAACAGCTCTGTTGGTCGCTGCCGGAAAATATTAAATATAATCTGGACACTCTTCACGCCAGGGTATTCAATTGCTTTCAAGCCCTCTTCAACCTTTTCAACGCTTACTCCGTAATTCTGAAGTTTCCCTTGCTTCACTATGTCATCTAATACTTCGAATACCTCCGGTCGATAATAGACCTCGGTGGGGGGACAATGAAGTTGTAAAAGATCGATGGTTTCAACCTCTAAATTTTTTAAACTTCGGTCTACAAAGGCATTTAAATTTTCCCGGTTATATCCATCAGCTACATGGGGCGAGAGACGTCTCCCCGCTTTCGTTGCGACATAGATTCTCTCTTTTCGGTCTTTGAGAACCTTGGCAACTATCTTTTCACTTCGACCATCACCATAAACATCAGCCGTATCAATGAAATTTAAACCACAATCAATCGCTCGATGGAGGGCTGCAACGGCATCGTCTTCCTGTACCTTTCCCCAGCTTCCTCCGATTGCCCAAGCACCAAAACCAATTTCACTTACTGCCCATCCACATTTCCCAAAAATTCGGTAATTCATTTATTTCTCCTTACTTATGATAGTTTTTTTGAATTTGTATTTTCCTAATAAATCCATTTAATTTCACGGTTTATTCTTTTAAAAAAAGGCAATTCTTCTTTTCTCATTACTTCCCATTCCTGCTGGGTATAAATGAGAATATCAGTTGGTACCGGTAATTGATGCTCTTGCCAATCTTGATTTCTTTTTTCAAAAGGAAGATCGGATTGGGATAATATAATGATGAGGTCTTAAATCACTTCCCACTTCCCAATCACCTCGAGCATAGAGACCAAAATATCCAATTTGAACGACATTTTGGTTCATTTTGAGAATTGTATTTGTCCATTTTTTTAGGGATGAAATAACCTGTTTTTCATCTGGCTATTTGATGACCGATGAATTCAATGATCTCACTGGCATATTGAATTGCCTCCGAGCTTTGCAAAACATCATAATGCTCAAAATGAGCACTCTCAGGATGGCCATTGGGATAACGAGCGGGGATATAATAATTATCAAGAACTCGAGCTTTCTCAATAAGCAGCTCTGGAATTTCTATTGAATTAGGAAGCTCGTGAAGAAGGCGAGAGACAACATGTCCCCAGGCTTCTTGACGGTTTTTTAAATGAAGAGCTTTTACTACTTTTTCAGCGGCTTGTTGGGCTGCAAAACACGCCCATTCATGGCGGCCTGACTTTTGAGAATCAACGGCTTGTTCTAAATCTCGAAGAGCCTGCTTATACCAATCCTGGGAACGCTCTGGCATTCTTTCCCTCCAAAAAAAAATGAAGAATGGGTAGTTTAAAACTACCCATTCTCCTGCTAATTAATTATTCTTCTCTTTTCCCCAGTTCACGATCCAACATATGTAGACCATGGCCTTTTTCGCCAATCATCTTGAGGGTTGCAATAATATCTGAGGCGTTTTTCTCTTCTTCAACCTGTTCATCTATGAACCACTGCAACATGATTTGCGCTGGATAATCTTTTTCTTTTAAAGCAATTTCATAGAGGTTATTAATCATCGAGGTCACCAGTTTTTCATGTTCTAAAGTTTTTTCAAACATATCAAGAACATTTTTAAATTCGGTCTCTGGCTGATCTATTGCCTTTAAAAGAACTCGGCCGCCTCGATCATTGATAAAATCATAAAATTTCATTCCGTGTTCTTGCTCTTCTTTGGCTTGTACCTTGAACCAATGAGCTACTCCAGGTAGATTCATTGCTTCAGCTTGAGCTGCCATTGAAAGATATAAATAACCGGAAAAAAATTCATTTTTAATTTGTTCGTTAATTGCATCTTCAAGCTTTTTACTCATCATAGTAGCATCTCTCCTTTTTTGTGTTTATTCTATCTTATAAACCCATTGTGGGTTTGATAAATCAATGCTTGGATTAAAAAATTTTCTTTTTTAATTCATAAAAACTTTAAAAAATGAGATTGCCACGTCGCTGCGCTCCTCGCAATGACGGGGCGGGTGGGTGAGATCCTCACGTCGCACAAAACGCTCCTCAGGATGACGGGGCTGGTGGGTGAGATTGCCACGTCGCTGCGCTCCTCGCAATCAGACTGTGTCATAATTATTCTG
>NZ_DAOLQM010000145.1:0-5457 GCF_035418125.1 Atribacter sp.
GAAGGTGGTCGTACCGTCGGAGCCGGAGTAGTAACCGATATTATCGGGTAAATCAGGAGGATATTATGGTACAAGAACCTATTACCTTTGAATGTACCGATTGCCGGAGGCGTAACTATCAGGGCATGAAGAACAAAAAAAACAAAAGTGCCCGTTTAGAATTTAAAAAATACTGCCCTCATTGTAGAAAACATACCATACATAAAGAAATGAAGTAGATAAAAAAATTGCAGGTCCGTAGCTCTAACGGCAGAGCACCGGTCTCCAAAACCGGGGGCTGCAGGTTCAAATCCTGCCGGGCCTGCCATTTTTTTCTTTATGATTCAATGATCCTGGATTGTTGACACTAAAAAGGAAAAAAGATAAAATGTTGCAGCGTTTGAATGCGTTTTTTATAGGGAGAATGGTATAAGTTAGCTACCATTTTCTTTTTTATTGTTGTGGTAATTGTTCATCAAAAGTATCCCCAAAAACTCAAAAGGGAAAGGGAAGAGTGTGCTGTGAATTTTTTCGTTAAGTTATTCAATAGATTGAAGAATTATTTTAAAGATGCCTGGAGTGAGTTAAAAAAGGTTACCTGGCCAAGCCGAAAAGAACTAATATCCAGTACTCTTACAGTTTTAGCAGTAGTAGTTGTTTTTGCGGTTTTTTTAGGAGTAATTGATTTAATCCTAACCGCTCTAATTGGTTTATATATTAAGTAATTACCGGAGGTCATCATCTCACCATTATGGATAAACTATGGTATGTTGTTCACACCTTAGCTGGCAGCGAGCACAAAGTTAAAGCGAATTTGGAAAGAAGAATTGCCTCTATGGGGATGCAAGATCAAATTTTTCGAGTGGTTGTTCCAATGGAGGAGACCATTGAGGTAAAGAGGGGGAAAAAGAGATTTACCAAGAAGAAAGTATTTCCCGGTTATGTAATGGTAGAAATGATGATGAATGACCGTTCTTGGTATGTAGTGCGAAATACACCTGGAGTAACGGGTTTTGTTGGTTCGGGGCTTCGACCGGAACCACTGAGCGAAGGAGAAGTCAAAGTCATTCTTCGACAAACCGGAGTTGAAAAAGGAAAGCCACGTCTTGATATCGAAAAAGGAGAGACGGTAAAAGTCATAGCCGGGCCTTTTTTAAATTATACCGGTGTGGTAGAAAGTGTTGATCATGAAAAGGGTAAGATAACCGTTCTCTTATCAATATTTGGTCGTGAGACTCCAGTAGAGCTTGAATTTTCCGATATTGAAAAATTGTAAAGAGGTGGAATAGACATGGCAAAAAAAGTGGTAGCTGTTGTAAAGCTCCAGATTCCTGGGGGTATGGCCACTCCTGCCCCTCCGGTTGGACCTGCGCTTGGACAGCATGGTGTGAATATTATGGAATTTTGTAAAGCCTTTAATGCTCGGACAGAAAAAGACCGGGGGATTTTAACACCGGTAGAAATAACTGTATATGGTGATCGTTCATTTACTTTCGTAACAAAAACCCCTCCGGCTTCTTTCTTGATTCTTCAAGCTTTGGGTATTGAAAAGGGCTCTGGGGAACCAAACAAGGTCAAAGTTGGAAAATTAACTCGTTCTAAGGTACGAGAAATAGCCCAGAAGAAAATGCCTGATTTAAATGCGAATTCAATCGAAGCAGCCATGAATATAATTGAAGGAACCGCAAGAAGCTTGGGTGTTGAGGTCGTAGAGGGTTAGGGAGAGTGAGGTGAGTAGTATGCCAACTAAAAGTCGACGTTTTGAAGAATTAAAAAATAAATTGGAACCAGGTAAGATTTATACTGTTGATGAAGCATTTCAAATGGTTAAAGAGTTAGCAAATGCGAAATTTGATGAAACCATTGAAGTTGCCGTTAAGCTGGGAATCGATCCAAAACAATCAGACCAGCAAATTCGTGGTACGGTTTCCTTGCCCCATGGGATAGGAAAGCAAGTCCGGGTTTTGGTTTTTGCTCTGGGGGAAAAAGCCAGTGAGGCACAAGCTGCTGGTGCTGATTATGTTGGTGGAGAAGATTTAGTAGAGAAAATCCAATCGGGTTGGTTTGATTTTGAATCAGCTATTGCCACTCCAGATATGATGAGAGTAGTAGGTCGATTAGGAAAAATATTGGGACCAAAAGGGTTAATGCCCAATGCCAAGGTAGGAACCGTAACCTTTGATCTAGCTCAAGCGGTTAAGGAAATAAAAGCCGGTCGATTGGAAATACGAAATGACCGTTATGGAAATATTCATCTTCCAATCGGGAAAGCTTCTTTTGATATAAGTAAATTACAAGATAATTTCTTTGCACTATTAGAAACAATAGTTCGAATGAAACCTTCAGCAGCTAAGGGTCGTTATGTAAGAAATATTGCTATTTCTTCAACCATGAGCCCTGGGCTCAAGTTGGATGTGAACAACACTTTAGCAAGAATGGAGAAAAGGGTCGCTTAAAATAAACCGAAATTGAATATAATTATGCCCATGAACCGGGGGCGGTCGCTTAAATATCCTGGGGAGGCTTTATTGATATGAAGCTCTCGTATTTATGGGAGCTTTTTTATTTCGGAAGAAAGGAGGTTGTTATTTTTGGATAAGATAAAAAAGAACCAGATAATTGAAGACATTTTACAAAAACTCCAAAAAAGTCAAGCAGTTTATGCTTTTAATTATCGTGGGATTAATGTTATGAATGTTGAAGCCATCCGAAAAGCTTTACGAGATAGTCAAGGAGAGATGAAAGTTGTTAAAAATACCCTTGCTCATATTGCTTTTCAAAAGGCCGACATTCCCTTTGATGAAAGTATTTTGACTGACCAAAATGCGCTGGCTTTTTCTTATCAGGATATAGTTTTAACGGCCAAGACACTAACGGATTTTGCCAAAAAAGTGCCTCAGCTTGAAATTAAAGGGGTATGGCTCAACCAACAACAATATGGACCGGAACAAGTGAAAAACCTGGCAAGTTTACCAACCCGAGAGGTTTTGGTCGCTCAGGTAGTAGGTGGAATCGCTGCACCGCTTAGCGGGTTAGTTGGTGCTCTAAGCGGAGTTTTGCGAAATATGGTATGGGTTCTTAAATCAATAGAAGAAAAAAAGGTAAGCAATCAATAAGGGAGGTACCTATAAATGACCAAGGAAGAAATTATTGACGTTATTGCGAATATGACTGTTCTGGAATTAGCAGATTTGGTAAAGGCCTTAGAGGAAAAATTTGGAGTCTCAGCAGCTATGCCAGTTGCTGCAGCAGCTGCTCCAAATGCCGGAGCAGCCGCACCGGTTGAAGAGGAAAAAACTGAATTCACAGTCGTTCTCAAGAGTGCTGGAGCTGAAAAATTAAAAGTTATCAAAGAAGTTCGAGCCATTACTAGTTTAGGCTTGAAAGAAGCCAAAGACTTGGTTGACGGAGCTCCAAAACCAGTGAAGGAAGCTATTCCAAAGAAGGAAGCCGAAGAGATTAAAGCCAAACTGGAAGCTGTCGGTGCTGAGGTTGAATTAACCTAGTGATTGAATTTCCGATGTGAAGGGACCCAAATGAAAGGGTCCCTTTTTTCTTTTTTATCCAAAAATATCATAATCAGAAAAGAGCAAATCAATGAGGAATTCCGAAAACTACATCCCAACATCATCTTCTCACCCTGAAGAGAAATCCGAACCCTTGGTTAAAAATCCTTATATTTCTCTTCTTATGGTTTCCCTGATTTGGGGAATAAATTTTAGTATTGTGAAACAGGGGGTTATGATCATTGGTCCTCTTTCTTTTTCCTTAATTCGGTTTACCGTGAGTAGTTTGATTATGATAATTTTATTATGGCGCATTGAAGGGAACCCTTTTATCAAAAAGAAAGATATCTGGTATTTTATCTTTTTAGGTGCTTTGGGTTTTGGAATCTATCAACCACTATGGAGTTATGGTCTTCGATTAACTTTAGCATCCCATTCGGCTATTCTGCTCTCAATATCTCCAATTGTAGTTGTTCTTATTGCTTATTTTAAAAAAGAAGAAAATGTCGAATGGTATAATTTTTTGGGAATTGGTATTGGATTTTTAGGTGTTACCTTCCTGATTAGTCAAGGAAAACCAAGTTCATTTTCTCCCCATATACTATTAGGAGATATTCTTACTCTTTTGGCAGCTATTTGTTGGGGTCTTTATTCCTATTTTGGGAAGCATATGCTACGTAAATATTCACCATTGAAAACCAGCTGTTGGAGTATCATATTTGGAACTTTTATTATGTTTCCCATCTCATATTTTGAAATTATTGACCTCGATCTTTCTGATATGACTCTACCGGTTTATTTGTCGATGGGGTATGCTATATTTTTATCAGCTATATTAGGCTATATAATTTGGATGAATGGGATTAAGAAAATCGGTGCCTCCCGGACTTCAGCTTTTCAATATGTTACGCAGATATTTGGAGTGATAGGAGCTTGGCTTTTTTTTAAAGAGCCTTTTGGTTATCGATTTTTAATTGGAATGGTTTTAGTTACTTTTGGAGTCTGGCTCACCCAAAGAAAACCAAGACCGCTATTTAATGTTACTAACCCTTTAGTTAAGGAATAAAACCAATAAACCAAGGTATTCGTGAATAATTTGTGCAAAAGCCGAAAATGCTTGCAGAGATGGGAGGAAATCAGAAAGAACAATTGGGGTTCGATCGTAAGGAGGATGAGCACTTACCGGGATAATGCTGGCATCAGGAAGGAAAGATTGAAAGCTTATCATTGCTCGTTTCAAATGAATTTCTGAAGTAACTAAATAAAAAGAATTCCAATGATTATTCAGCAAAATCTGAGAACAATACTCAGCGTTTTCCTTGGTATTTCTTGATTTTGATTCGGTGATGATATTATCTTGAGGAACTCCCCACTGTTTAAGGATGTCAGCCATGATATCAGCTTCTGAAGGCCCTGATTTGACCCATACTTGACCGCCGCTCACCAGAAGAGGAATTTTTTCTTTTTGCCAGAGAGTATACCCTTGATGTAATCTCAGAAAAGAATAAGGACCGGGTAGAAATCGATTCTGATAGGTATCCAAATAAGTACCCCCACCAAGAACAATAATAACCTGTGGTTGGTCTGTTGATGTATATTGAGGTGTTACGTTAGACGAGGGCAAGAGAAAGCGTACGCCAATACCAGTGGAAAAAAAATAAATTATGACTGCCAAGGTAATCCATTTCAAAGATTCTTTCTCCTTTTTTCTTGCCAATAAACCAAAAAACAAAGCAATGGCTATAAATACTCCTGGAGGTTCAATAAAAGAAGTCAATACTTTTTGGAGAAAAAATCCCATGTCTCTTTTACCAGTTTGCTTCCTGTGATATGCTAACTATAGCAAATTTTAGGAAGGATTCCAATGAGAAGGTTGAGAGTTGAGATGATAATAGTTTTTTGGTTGGTTTTATTTTTATCGCTACCAACCATCGCAAAATCTTATTATCATCCCTCAATTTCTCAAACCTTT
>NZ_DAOLQM010000146.1:0-5427 GCF_035418125.1 Atribacter sp.
GAAGGAGAAAATGAAATGGATAAAGTGAACGTAAAAGAAAAATTGAAAAAATTCGAGCAGTTATGGAATCCAAAAATTATAGGAGAAATGAATGAATTATACATCAAGGTCGCAAAACTAAAAGGAGAATTTGTGTGGCATCATCATGATAACGAGGATGAGATGTTTTATGTAGTCAAGGGAAAACTGGTTATAAAAATGAGAAATAAAGATATTCAATTAGAAGAAGGAGAATTTTACATCATTCCAAAAGGAATTGAACATCTACCGGTTGCCGAAGAAGAGGTTCATGTTATGCTGTTTGAACCAAAATCAACGTTGAATACGGGTAACCTAAGAAACGAAAGAACTCAAGATAATCTGGACTGGATATAATAAAATAGGAGGGAAAATGGTATGGACCAAATATTATCGGTTTGTGGCTTGATTTGTAATGAATGTGAATATTTTAAGACAAATTGCCAAGGTTGTTATTCAGTTAAAGGTTCTACCTTCTGGGCAAAAGAAATGCCGGACAAAATTTGTCCTTTATATCGATGTGCCATCAATGATAACCAATATAATAATTGTGGCCAATGTTCTCAACTTCCTTGTAAAACCTTTAGAGAATTTAAGGATCCCAATTTATCCGATGAACAAAATGAAAAATCACTTGCCGAAAGAGTGACCAGGCTAAAAATTGTTAGGGGAAATTAAAGATGTCAAGGTAAAATAAGGTCGTGATCATGAAGAAAAATCCGGTTACCGAATATGTTTGAGCCGTGGAGACTAAATACCCGACGGCTATGTGGAAATATTAGGTTTTCAATCAGGCCTGTTTTCCTATAATAATCCGTGGAACCAGAATATTTGATGTTCAGATTAAACCGTAAACTGCTATAGGTTACTATTTAAAACCAAGCTATGAATCATGATATTTTTGTTTTTGTTACCTCTGAAGCATCTGGATGATTCTTTTACGGTATGCGTCAAGTAAAGCTTGAGTGCGGGTTTTGGGCGGATGGAATAAATCTCCTTGGTCATATCCTGGTTCAAATTCCTGCAACAATTTCTCCTCAAGTTGGTGTTGGGACTCAAGCCTTCCATCCTCGCGGATATGTTTCACCTCGATTCCCCGTTGGGTCAGCTCATAAGCGACCAGTATAAAGCGATGGCAGCGATAGGGATCTTTTTCAGCGCAGAGCAGGGAGATGTTCAGTCCTTTTTTAATATGGTCAATGACTGTGTTGATGCCGTTTTGAAAATAGTCAGTTGTGATCAGTATGTCAAAATCGATTCGACCGTGGGTAAATAATGAAGGATCGTTCCGGTTAACACTTAGTTCTTTCCCCAAATGGAGATAGAAAATTCCTTCCTTTTTCAGAGACGGGATAAGGTTTTCGCGATTGTGTTGAGGGTTCCGTCTGCTATAAGGGATACTTCTCACGTCCACCACCCAATTGATGCCATACTTTTGAAGAAGCTTGATAAGGGAGGTGATTTCATGGGTCGAATGGCCAATGGTATAACAGACCAAACGGTTAGTTTGATTATTGCTATCGTTCTTGGTATTGATTTTTTCGAAAATAAACAGTTCCTCCCTGCGGTTTTTTTAAATCAATTTCAGTTGAATAGGTTCATCTCTGGTATTTTAATTGATTTCTAAATAAATTAAACATCAACCACTCACTATTTTTTTAATCTAGCCTTTTCTACCTTGGAACAAGCTGGTAACAACGTTCATTCTTCCTTAATGGGATAAGGCGGGGAAGTGGATGAAGATTTTTCAAATTCCGCACTTACCCAATTCCACAGACTTATGCTAATTCAAGAATCAAGACCTGTCCCCGCTGGATATTAATGCCAAGCCCCTTTTATCCAAAAAGCTGCTCAATTGCTATTTTTACTTGACATTGGTAATATAGTTGAAATCCTTCGTTAATTCTATAATTATTATAATTATTCATTATAAAAATTATTTAAAATATTATAATAATAGAAATATAATATATAAGTAGTAATACCACAAAATTTACGGAAAAAAGTGACTAAAATGGTTCTTCGTTAAATTTAAAAAAATAAAGAAATATATAGAGGAGAGGATATGCGTTGTTATACAATTCAACAGAATAACAGTGAGCCAGGAATATATATTATATGGAATGGGAATCAAACAGTTGGTATTAAAATCGGTTCTAACCTGCTTATAGAAGCCTCGGGATTGCTCTTTGAAAACATTATAGAAAATAAAATTAACAAGATTGATAGAATATCTATACAAAGGAAACAAGATAATTGGTTTTTGATCAAAGAACAAAGCAAGGATCAAGAAGAAATTCTTATATTTGTACGTGAAAAACTTTTTAATGTAGATAATACCACTTTAATAATTAAAACTAAAAAAGACAAAAAAATTCCATGCCCGAACCGCATGAAAACAATCAATATTGTTCGAACAAATCGCTGTCCGTTATGCGATGTTGATTTGGGAGTTCCCATCGACGACTACCCAGGAAATTGTAAATATCTTCATCCAGATAATGGCATTGCCTATGATTATGAAAAAAAGAATAGTTCTAACTTTTATGCTTCGAGTAAACATAATGAAATTGCCAGAGGAATCAACAAAATTGATGTAATTGATGATAAAAAAGATTCTATGACAATATTTGAATGGTTGGGAATTCTATCAAAAGGCATAACATATGAACTCAACATAACTGGTTCTTCTGACATCATCTATCTGCATTGGAGCGGTAAAGAACTTGATTATTGGCGAAATCCTAAGGAGGAGACTTCTTTCATTCAATTTACAAATAAAAATAATGACATATTAATTGAAGAGCCAAAAATCATAGAACCAAGCCAAGATATACTCCTAACTGATGAGCAAAAATTGGTGGTTAATCACGATTATGGGCCAGCTCTCGTCTTTGCAGTAGCTGGATCAGGAAAAACCACTTGCTTGGTTTATCGAATTGAGCGATTGGTGAGAGAAAGCTTATTTCCTCCAAAAAAAATCTTAGTTTCTTCTTTTAATAAAATGGCTGTTGAGGAAATTCGTTCTAAGTTGATGGGTTGGTCTTACTGCCAACCGGTTGATGTCAGAACATTGCATTCATTAGGATTATCAATATTAAAGAAAGCCCGTCAACAGAATTATTTACCTCTTTCTTGCGACAATGAAGATCCAAATACATTAAAGGAAAAAATTGTATTTGAAGCAAAAAATTTGGCTCGGAAAAAAAATGTTCACTATGGTGATATGCTCGATAACTTGGATATTGATGATTTTTTATCCTATGTTGAGAAATGCAAGACCAATATGGCTTATGCAGATCTAAATGAAGCCAACTTACCGAAACAATGGCTACAAGAAGCTACTCAAGCCAAAGCTCCCCAAAACCTGCGATGGTATCTTGATTTTTATCGACTTTATGAGGAAGTGCGAAAAACTAACAACTGGATTACTTATGATGACATGCTCTTAGAAGGTTGGGAGAGCTTGATCCGTTACCCTGAAATTCTTAACCATTTTTGCCAAAAATATTCTTGTGTTTTAATTGATGAATTTCAAGATATCAATAAAGTGCAACACGCAATGTTAGATCTATTAATTAGCAAACACCGTAATTACATGGTCATAGGAGACGATGATCAGACTATTTATCAATGGCGGGGAGCTGACCCAAAATATATTTTGGAATTTGAAAAGCGATACCAAGTGAAGAAGTACATTTTAAGCTTGAATTTCCGTTCAACTGCCACCCAAGTTCTTCTTGCTAATGAGGTTATAGGACACAATAAAATAAGGTCTAAAAAAAATCTCCATTTATATCGAACTGAAAAAGGATTATCTCAGATTATTCCAGCTCAGGATTCACAATCAATGGTGAATGAAATAGTAAGTTTTTTGCAAAAGAAATTCAATGAAGGCTTACTCAGCAAAGATATTGTAATTTTAGTTCGCCTTTATTCACAAACACCAATAATTGAAAGTGCATTCATAAAAAATGATATCGATTACCAAATAATCGGGAACGTTCCGTTTTATCAGAGAGATGAAATAGGGCTTTATTTGGATTATTTACGGATTGGATTATATGAACTTCTTCTCTCAGAAAAAAGAAATTTTGAAATCGATAATGCATGGAACGCCTGGATGAACATTTATCGTCAACCACCTCGATATATGAAGAGAAAGGTGGCAAGAAGAATATTTGAACAGGTAAAGGGAAAGGGGGATACATTCTCTCATGCTTTAAAATATCATGCACCTTTTACCGGCAATTCTCAAAAAAAGGTCCTTCATTTAGCTGAACATCTCGAGTGGTTAGCATCAAATATTAACAACATCGAACCATCCATTCTTTTAAAAAATTTAGATCAAAAGATGAAAATATCTCAATATTTAATGAACAGGTATTCTCGCTTAGAGAAGAAAGAAGAAATTCAAGATGAAATTCGCAACTTCTTTGATTATTGTAGAGATTTCAAAAACGTTCATGAACTGCTTGCACATTTTGATACGCTTGCTGAATCTCAAAAGACACCTATAAATAGCAGTCGAAGAGTTTCCATCATGTCTATACACCAAGCAAAGGGGAAAGAATGGGATTATGTGCTCATTCCTCATGTTAATCATAGAATCATTCCATTTGCCGGGAATGAAATTTTTGAGGAAGAAAGAAGACTATTCTATGTAGCCGTTACTCGCGCTAAAAGATTTCTAAATATTTATACCATTGATTCTGAAAAACCATCACAATTCTTATCAGAAACTGATGCCGAAAAATTATTGCAATCTTTCTATAGAATTGAAAGCATTCTCTCATCTGATATTCAAAAAGCATCGTTTGAGGACCTTTTAATGCTTTTAACTCATCATCAAATAAAACTTTACCAACAAATTCTTACTCCTTGGTGGAACTCGCTGCCAACTGATTGGGAAAAATTATTCAAGCGCCTTACCAGGTTATTAACGTATCTCGATAGAATTCCTTTAAATATGAATATTTCAATTCCAAATATAAAGCGTAATTTGTGGTTTGAAATACCTCAAGGTCAGTTATACCCTGAAGAAATTGATATTCATGAATTTCCAGGAATTGAAAAGCATATTAATCAAGAAATACAACAAAAAATAAAGCACTGTTTTTTATCAGAAGAATGGCCGCCTAAGAAAAAAGTTATCCATAGCAATTTTGGTGAAGGGGAGGTAATCATGACTTATAAGGGAAAAACGGGAAATTGCTATTTAGATATTTATTTTCCTACCCATGGACAAAAAACCTTCCAGTATCCACCACCAAAAGGATTATTAAAAGAAGCTATAAATTAGTAAAAAATACTTAGGAAAAAGTTAAAGGTAAAATTGGAATGATGAAAATAAAGTTACCTTTTATCAATCCAAAAAATTCTTAGATTTAAGAATCAATCCTAAATCCC
>NZ_DAOLQM010000147.1:0-5405 GCF_035418125.1 Atribacter sp.
TATTATAAGATGGAAAAACCATGAACTTCACTCCAGAGATTATTGATCTTTTTTTTGGAGGAATGAAAAAACGAGGACCAGATTCAAATACAAAATTTTAGATATTAGGGGTGGGAATGAAAATGCCTATGGATGTCTTTATTAATTTTAACGAAAACTGCCGTGAGGCAGTAAATTTTTATGCTCAGGTTTTTGGTTTAGAAGAACCAGCCATCATGACCTACGGAGAGGCTCCGCCTAATTCCCAAATGCCGGTGACTGAAGAAACCAAAAACTTAATCATGCATGCCAGTCTCACAATTTTTGGCACGGTTGTAATGTTTATGGATACAACTCCTGATACGCAGGTCAACCAGGGAGATAACATTGTCCTTACGATTAGAAGTAAAGATTTAGATGAAGTTCAATCGTTGTTCAATAAGATGAAAAATGGCGGAAGAGTCCTGATGGATTTACAAGAAACCTTTTATAGTAAATGCTATGGGATGCTTATTGATAAATTTGGTATTCCCTGGCAATTCATACAAGATACGGATTAGAGGTTATTATAAATGAGCCTTCTGGAGCCGGCGACCAGATTCGAACTGGTGACCTGTTGATTACGAATCAACTGCTCTGCCTGCTGAGCTACACCGGCATCCATGCAAATCAAAATACTACAATAGCTGCATTTATTCGTCAAGAAGAATCGGTTGGTGCTGTTGGTTAAAACCTTGGATTCGGGAAGAAGATTGATAAACGATGGTATGAAAAATGGTGCGTAGTTCTTCACCCGGCTTCAGGCACAGTGCACGATTGAGCCGGATGACCTCATCTAAATCATCGGGAATAGCAGAATAGAGCTCCAAAGCCAGGTTATAGGTTTTTCCATAAAAAGGGAATCCATAAAAACCGCGATAGACCGACCACAACAACAGGTATTTAAAAATATTGACATCCCATTGAAAACCAATGCCAATCCCTTTGGATAAATTAGTAATCCCGTACCAACCGTCTTTCAGGTTTTTAATATAAATATTAAAAGCCGTCTTCATTTCCGGGGCCATGACTCGGCTGAGGTCCACCTGATTTCCTCGCAAATCTTTCAAGTAAGGCCAATTGAATTCTTGATTGGCTGGAAAAATACTGGTTCCAGAAAAATCCTCCTGATAAACCTGACCAATCACACCCTGGGGGAGATCAATGACACAGCTTTCATCGAGGAAGGGAATCCCATAGGTTGGGTGATGCCCCCACATGAATTGGTATTCCTCATCGGCTTCGTTCTGAATGATCTCTTCGAACTCCAGAAGGGATTCATTGGATTTGAGAGTGATATACTTTTTTACTAATAAAGGAGCCCTCTTCATTCTGACTTTCAATAAAACTTTCACCTCATAGGGTGTATCGGTAATAACTTCATATTTCCAGGGCAATAAAACCAATTCCCCATGAAAACCCATTGCTGCCCCTTTATAATTGCTCGGGGTGCTGATATTCGGGATGATTTCCTGCCAGCCGCCTTCATAAGTATCCATATAATTTCCCGCATCAAAGCTCTTGGTTGGTAAGTTTGGATTTAAGGTGTTTACTTCAAGAGGGCTCCGCCACATAAAATCAATATCCATGGGCTTATAAAGCAGCTCAAAAATATCCGTCCCTTTATCGACTAAAATACTAACTCGCAATTTTTCATTTTCAATGATAAGGGTTTTAAAACCATTCCAAATTATTTCCTGTACCCGACAACCGTAATTACGGTTGTAGTGATAAAAATTGTTATAGACTGGTTTCTCCATTTACTTAAACCCCACTCGTCACAAGTTTATAGTCTATTCAAAGCCTGTAAAGCATTTCACCTTTTCTTTATGGTTAGTTGATTGAATTCGATCAATATTTTCCATATTCGAGACCGGCTTCAGCAAAAGCCTGGATATTCTCATAGGGTGTTCCATCGAAGAAAAAGTCGCTGGTACAGAGAATCCAGTTTCCACGTGGTTTTACTTTGTCGAGCAACCATTTGACTTTTTCTTTAATTTCCTGGGGTGATGCCTGACGGAGGAATTCAACCTGATCGATATTTCCCCGAAGAGCCATATTGGGACGAATAATCCGCAGGGCATCATCAAGATTGACATCTCCAAATGGAGGAGTTGTTACATATCCCCAAACATCGATATCCAGGTCATTATATAAATGCATGATTTTTTGAGCATCTCCACAGTTGTGATATACCACGAAAGCTCCGGCTTCATGAATCTGTCGGCAAAGTCGATTTTCGTATTCCATGACATATTCTTGGAAAAAACGAGGCCCCACTCCGCTGGTAGCTAAATTTCCACCGATTTCTATTGAATCGGAACCAGCTGCAATCACTTCCTTTAAATGATTTATATTCCAGTCTAGGAAAAAATCCATCATGGCACGGTAAAATCCCTCATCCACCACCGGATCCATCATCATATCTTCTAATTTTCGGAATTGATTCAGAGTGTTAAAAGCACCATGGGTGGCAACGTTTATGAGGCCTTTATCATTAACTACTTTTCGAGCTTTACTGATTAACTCGTAATCGATAAACTGAGCTGGGGGAGCATATTTGGCAAATATTTCAAAATCCTGCTTATTCTCAATGATATATTTTTCAACAGCCAATACGACCATGTAGGTTGAACTCCGATTGAAGCGCATGACCTGGGTTAAATTTCCATCAGGAGTCTTAACCAGGGTGGTTCGGAGTTGGGAGTCGGCATCACCCTCCTTAGTTATGGTAACCTCCCAATTGTCCGATGTTTCGGGAATATATGAGTCCCATAACAGTCCGGGTGAAAAAAGCACATCAAAACCAAAGTAGTCATGATAGGCAACAAATTTTTCAGCAACATCAAAATCCTGAGGACTGAGAAAGTGGTCAATATCCGGTTTATATTGAAACATTTCATAAATGTTATTTAAGAATATAAACGGTGAAACCGGCACTCGATCAGCTTTATTTCCCTGAAAGGTGGTAATGAGTCTTTCTCGTGCCTTCATTGGTTTATCTCCTCCCTATTCATTTTTTCCAATTTAAAACAAGTTTTCATGACTAAAAGTTTAGAATTATTATCAGTTCATCTTTTCATTGGTTTGAATTGCCCTTAACTCAATTATGAATTGGATAATGACCTTCCTGATAGGCAGTATCAAATAGGGCAAGAATGTTTTGTGGTGGAACGTCTGCCTGAATATTGTGACCCCCGGAAATGATATACCCCCCGCCTGGAGCTAAAATTTTGATCTTATCCCGGACTTCTTTTATCACATCTTCGGGAGTACCATGGGGAATGATGGATTGATTGGAAAGGTTGGAATAAAAAACCAATTTATTACCAAAACTCTTTTTGATTTTTTCCGGATCCCCCATATCAAAGGCAGTCGCTTGCAAAGGATGAATGACATCGACTCCAGCCTCATACAAATCTTCCATTGCCCAAAGGATCGAGCCGCAGGAGTGCAAAGCAATTTTTGCTTGGGTTTTGGATTTTACAAAATGAGTAAATTCTTTATAACGAGGCATAAATAATTTTTTAAATATTTTTGGGTTTATTATTGGACCTGACTGCATTCCCCAATCGTCGCCCATCCAAACCAATTCGACATATTCACCAACTTGTTCCAGGTACTTATCAAAAAACTTTATTTCCCATTCTAAAATGCGATCCACCAGGATTTCTATAACTTGAGGTTCGAGAGCCAAACGTTCCATGTATTCCTGAAAACCCATCAATTCGGAAGAAAGGTAAAAAAGCGAAGCGGCGCTACCGCCAATAATGGCATATTGGGTTCCTTCATAAAGCTCTTTCGCTCTTTCTTTCAAACCAGTAAAACGAGCAGGATCAACCGGATCAGGCATTTGGTAGCTTTTAATTTCATCAATAGATGCACCTGCCAAAGGGCACTGAATGCTCTCGTCGTATAGCCCAACATTTTTTCGAACGACTCCCCATTCATCAGCCCAAGAGGAGTCAGCATGAACTTTTATTTGCCAATTAGAAGGAGCATTGGCAAATACATACCTGGTATCAGCATGCAACCTCTCTAAAATGCTCTCCTTACAAACTGCCAAATGTTGGATCCGATCATAAAGCCGGATATCATCCTCTTCTCCCAAAAAGGCAAGAAGATTTCGATAGGCAACTTCGTGGATTCCATTATGAAAGTCCTGTCCAACATCGATAGGAACACGGTCGGGTTCTTGGTGATTTAATGCCTTTCGAAAACGTTCTCTTGAGGTCATTTTATCCATTTTTTCCCCTTTTTGCCTATGGTTTTAAATTGTTATACAAACTGCTTGCAAAAACCTACCAACTTTGTATCGAAAATGAAATATTAAACTTTGTCAACTTTCCGTTAAAAAGTGCGAAATAACAAGCTATTCTCTCGTTTACTATAACATATTTTGACCCAATCTTATCTCAATACCTAATTAATTTCCGATTTCCAAAAAAAATTATGGAAGGAGTTTATTAATTAAACCAGTTAATCCGTTTAAAGGTTATAATTTAAAAAAAGAAATAAAATCCATTTTAATCAAACAGGAGCGATCATGAATGGAATCATACGGTGATAAAATAACTCAGTCACTTTTAGAAGAAGGAGCTTCTTTGATTGGCTTTGCCAATCTAAGTGGTCTTTCTCCTGATATTACCAAATCATTTCCTTATGCTATTTCAATTGCAATTGCTCTGAACCCAGCAATAATAGCAAAAATTAACCAGGGACCTACTGCAGACTATTTTGAAGAATATAAAAGAGTGAATCTTTTTCTATCCGATTTAGGAAAATTTGCTGCTTTAATCCTGGTCAATCTGGGATTTAAAGCCTTCCCTATCGAACCGACAACTGAGCATTTCGATCTCAATACTCTGTCGACCTTTCTGCCCCATAAAACAATAGCAACTCGCGCTGGGCTTGGTTGGATAGGTAAATCAGCCCTCCTCACCACCAAGCAATATGGAAGTGCCATACGTCTTACTTCGGTGCTCACTGATTGTCCACTACCGACTGCGAAACCCATCAATCAAAGTAAATGTGGTGACTGTAGGTTGTGTGTTGAAAGTTGTCCCGGCCATGCTCCATTGGGAAACAACTGGGATATAAATCATCCCCGTGAAAGCTTCTTCAATGCTTTCACCTGCCGGGAAACTGCCATCAAGCTCTCCCAACCGGTTGGAATCGAGGGAACGGTCTGTGGAATTTGTATTGTCTCCTGTCCTTGGACCCAGCATTATCTTATGAGGCAAAAGTCAAAATCGTGTTGAATTAAAGTCTTGAATTAAGGAATAAGAAAAGATGAGATGCACACGCATTACAATACACTGTTAAAATATAGTATTAGTGAAATAACTGTAGTTTTGATTTGGGATAAGGATCTATCCTAAAAATAC
>NZ_DAOLQM010000148.1:0-5379 GCF_035418125.1 Atribacter sp.
CAAAAGAATTTATAGTCCAGTGGCGGCTTCCCATTTTCTTCGAGAAATTCTTCAACCATAATCATTGGCTTTATATTTTTGTAAGCCCAGGCCATTCCAACAAACGTTGCGTATGTAAAATTTAGGTTAAGCCAATCATTTATGCGTCTCAGCACTCTACTATGTTCAAGGTTTTTCTTATTAGTCACAATGACATTATAACCTGCACCATGGTTGGTCTTTATAACAAACCTATCTGGAAGCTCTGCAAATGGTATTTCCTCAGGTCTTTCTCCCTGCCATAGTATTTTAGGTAAGAAGTTTTCACCAACCTTTTCTTTTACTAATTCTCTTGCCTTTAATTTATCGGATATTTCGGTCCAGATTGGGCTTCTATCAAACAGCATGCGGTGCCAGATTTTTTCGGAAAAACTACGAGGTTTTTTAAATCTAGGATAATAGCCATGTTCTTTAATAAACTTAAGACTGCACAATGATCTATAGGTAAAGTCAGCTGGTCTATCGCCTAGCTTCTGTGAGTAATATCTACAAAAATAGGTATATAAATTTTTAGCGCTTCGTCTATAATTCACATTCTCTAATATAGAGAATTATAATAAGAATTACAATACTGTCTGATTCAACAGTGCAAAACCCCACATTATAAGTAATATTCCTATGAAAATATCTAACGTCCTATTAAATCTCAAGGTAAAAATCAAAATTCTTTATAAACCCATCGGCAGATTAACTCTTGAGAAATAATTCTCATTAGAGTAGGAACAAATTTTGTTGTTTGTTGCCTGGCGTGAATTAATAACTCGTTCAACGATTTATTCTCATATAAATATCCTGTGATCATATTAAGGCCTGAATTGAACCAATTACTGTAAGGTGGATTTGTTAAAATTGCTCTTATAAATTTATAGTTTCTTTCCCAGTTATAACCCGGTTTATTAGAGTCCTTTAATTTTAAGAGTCTGGAGGAAACTCCGCTACTAATAGACTTTGCTAATGAGATATATTCTGGGATAAATCTATGGAAATTTAAAAAATTCTTTCTTATGGTTGGTGCACCTTTTTGCGTTTTAACCTGCGAGATTTCTGGAAAAAGAATCTCCGTACAGGCCCTTGTAAGTTTACCTCCTTGTTTAAATTTCGGAGGGATTTTATAAATCGACTTGGTCAATTCTTTTGAGGCGAAAGGGAGATAACGTGGATGTTTATAAATAAGACCGGTATTGCAGGTTTGAAAAATATGAAGCAGATGATCAATTTGAATTCCTATAGGAAAGTTTCGTACCTCTCGTATTGCTGTCCTTGTCATACTTAATATAAGGTCCTTAAATTCTTTATCAGGAACCTGAAAGAGATTGGGATAGAAATCAAGCATAAATTTCATTTTTGTAAAAAAGATATAATCTAAGTTCTTTGAGGCTGAAGGCATTAAGGCCTTTCCTCTTAAATAATAAGAGCCCCTGAAAACTTCTCCACCCGGAGCACCTGCAAATTTTATATGATCATAATTTGTTATAGGCCATTCTAGATTAAGCAAATATGCTTTACAAGATTCAAAAAAATCTTCATACCCCTCTTGAAATAGACAAATTTCTGCAGCTTTATTTAGCAGAATATCTTCTGCTAAAGAAGGCTTCCTTCTAATATCGATTTGGAAGTTACCTTGTACTGCTAATTTTTTTGCAATAATGACGTCAGGATCAGCTTCTTCTCCTTCAACTACTGCAATAAATGGAATACCCAAGTTATGTACGGTTGATAAAATTAATCGAGAGTCTTCTCCGCCTGTAATATCACAAAGAACAGTTTTATTTTCAGAAGCTGAATGATATGCGCCAATAGAAGTCTTCAGAATAGTAAGCCAATGTTCAATTACTCTATCTAAATTTTCTTCCCAAAGGGTCTCTTTTATTGGGCTCCAATATTGTGTAAATGATATTTCTTTATTTTTGTTAAATGTAACTATTTGGCAAGGTAATAATTTTTTTATTGATTTAAATCTTGTAAATGCTCCCCATGTCAACTTGAGCTGAATCGTCATCGAGAATCCCATAGGATCAATTTCAGACTGAAGAAATCTAGCGAGTGGCAATTCATGACTAGAAAAATATATTCCGCCGGCTTCTATTGAATAATAAACCGGTACAGAATTGTTATAGTCAGTGCAAGCATAAAAAAGATCATTAAGAGAATCATAAGCCAGAATACACCAACAGCCATCTAAATAATTATTTATAAAAGTTCCCGGATTAGAAAAGAAAGTAGACAAGGACGCTTTCTCTTCTTTTATTTTGTTTAAGTCAATTAGTGGCGTACCTAATATTGCAATCCATGAATCTGATTTTTCATCTTGATAAAAAACATCCCTTATTGTCTTGTTAGTTCCATATACAAAAAGAAAAGAATTAACATCTTGAATGAATTGAAAATATCTTTTTTGGGCCTCAGGCACGATTTCTATAAAGCAATTTCTCAGATTCTCACTGTCAGAAAGGCTTGCTTGGTATCCTGCGAAAAAGAAGCTCACGCCAGAATTATAGGCTAAAAGGTGCTATCAAGCAATTAGATCCGATGCTGCCCGTTGAGGCTTGTCTTAAGAACCTTATAGGTCTATTTTGAATTTGTGGTTTACTCTTATTTTGCTTAATTGCTGAAATTAACTCTTCATATTTTATTATGACAGAGGTAACTGTCCTGCAGCCCAGGATTTATTGGGCTTCCACTAATGGCTTACCATGGTTGTGTTTCATCCTCTCTGGGCCATTACTTGGCCAGTTTTGAGTAATCTGCCAAAAATTCTCCCAACGCCGATAACTGAAGAGGTTAACTTATCTGATGACCCCTCGCAAATCTAATCTTTCAGACTTAGACAATGAGACCTTCTGCTACAATAGCCAGTCTAGCACCACAATGAGATAACACCAGCCTGAAGAGCCTAGGATAAACTTCGTCATTTCCATTCCCCAGTACTGGTTGGGCCGTGTTGCCTTCGGTTTCCCCTTTTGAGCGCTACGCACTGCTTTATGCCTCACTTGTTCTACCAGAAGGCCATTTCAACCTGTAAACACGCTTCCGATTAACTAAAAGCCCCTCCCGATGATTAAGCCAGGCTGTCATCCGCCTATATCCCCAGAAGGGATGCAATAGCCGAAGCTCCTTGAGCTTCTCCACCACAACTTCATCCTTATCCGAGCTCTGTCCTTGGCTCTCCTTCCGATACTGCCCGCTCCGGCTTATCCTGAGGGCTTCACAAGCCGATTTCAGGCTCATCCCTGCTTCCCTGAGATTAACTCTTGAGTTTTTTTTAATGCCTCGATCGCAATCGTCTGCCGCCCTATGATCTTCTCCAGTTTCTCTATCTGAGCTTGAAGCACCTTCGTTTCATCCTCACTGCCCCCATTGCTTAACCCCTTCTGACCTGCCTCCAAAAACCTGTCCCCCCACCGATAATACAATGCCTGGCTTATCTGATGCTCCTGACAGATCTCAGCTACCGATTTTTCCCCCCTTTAAACCCTCCAGCACAATCGCCATCTTCTCCTCTGAACTCCATTTCTTTAGCTTCATCCTGACACCTCCTTATCCAGCATAATTTACATCTCTAAGAGGTGTCCTCCTCAGGTGGTTAGTATAAGCGTCTCTATAGCCACTCGGCCTTAAAGGCGCCGCTTCATAATGTTTCATTTTTATGATGGTTATTTTTCTATTCTAGTCCTAAGTTTTGGCAGGCCGAAACTTGCCTTATTGTCCTGTCCAGTTTCCGAACAACATACGACTACTAACTATTAAAATGCGCTAGAGTCGTGGCAATTTAGCCCAAATTGCTAACTCAGAACAAGCTTAGTTAGGGCTCCAGACTTTTTATGATAGCAAATCCAGTGTCTTTTCTTTTCTAGCCACTTCTCTACCGACAAAATAAATTAAAACTGTGTTCATGATAGCTCCTACAATAGCAAAGGCCATAACTGTCTGTGTGACCTTAAGGTACATCCCACCCAGCACTAAGGTCGCTGTCCTGGCGAATAAGAGAATCAAGTCATAAAAGAACACAAGACGCTGAATCCTTATGATCCGGGCAAAAATTACCGCGGGCAAATTACAGAAAACCATAGCCAGCCATATGATCAAGCTCCTAGCCAGAACGCCAGCCATCCGCCATTTTGCCCCAAAAATAAAAGCAAAAATTTGCGGTGCCCAAACTATCAAGATTAAAGAAGGTATTAATGCCATTCCAAACAAAACCAAAACGGTTCGTATGTATAACAAGAAAATCCCTTTACCCTCATTTTTATATTCACAGGCTTTTTGGAAAAGAACCTGACGAAGGGCTGTCAGAACAAGGCCCATTGGGGCCTGTAACATGCTTTCTGCAAAAGCATAGGCTCCGGCAGCAGCAAGTCCGTAAAACTTAGTTAACAATAGGACAGGGAGTCCGGAAGAAATAGCATTAATGAAGTTTTGAGAAGCTGAATAAAGAGGGAAATCAATATATTCTTTAGCTGCAGATTTTATTTTTTTTATGTTTATTTCAGGTTTATGAGAGATTAAATCTGGTATTGTAATTCGAATGAGGTTAAGGCTAGCTCCTAAATTAGCAATGATATTGCTAATAATCAGCCCCAGAGATCCAACTTTAAAGGCTCCAAAAATTATTCTCGATCCGCTTGAAGTAACGCTGCGTATTACCTGAGAAGCTGAGGTTTGTTTAAAGGCTTTGGAACGAACAGCCCACGCCTGAGTTGAATAATTTATACCCGTTATGATCATAGTCAGAATGAATAAAATTAATGCCCAGGTTCCCTGGGTTTTCGTAAGATCATAGAAAATAGATGGTCTAACGATACTAAAAATTGATACAACAAGGCTGATAAAAATAGTTGAGATAATAGAGAGACAGAAAAGATTTATAGCGTCAGCTTTCTCCTTTGGTAGCATTAAGGCCTGGCTATAATCTAAAGTTATGAGTGAACAGACAATACCTGCGACTGCCGTAAATGAACCAAAAATTCCGAAGTCTTCGGGCGTGAAAAGCCTACTGATAATAGGGGAAAGGGCATAAGCTATTATTTGAGCTAGTGCCGATCCGCTCATTATAATTAGAATATTTTTTAGGAAGGATGACTGCCTTAATTTGGGAACAAGATCCTGTATTTTTGCACGGAGTTTACTGGTTTGATTGGGCATGATTTCCTAAAAAATCATAAGTCGAATTAAAAATCTCTCTTTTTTATTAGTTGTATTCCCACCCGCGCCAGTAGTTGACTTAAATGGTGAGCTCCTTTTTCCAAGCACTTTACATACCAGGCAGGCCCTAAAATCAGGGCTACAGGCAAAGCTATAGTATATAAAAATATAGCTGTTATAGATTTAATCGCTGTCATT
>NZ_DAOLQM010000149.1:0-5364 GCF_035418125.1 Atribacter sp.
ACGGTTATTCTTGAAGGCTTTCCAAAACTATAATCACCTAATTCATAAACTGACAGTCCATTGATCTGACCAATAACTTCATTTTCAATATCGATTAAAACTATTCCCTGATCAATCAATTCTTGAATTTTATCCTCGATTTGATTGTGGCGGTTTTTTCTTTCCTTTAAGGTTCGTTCCACATGACTCCGAGTTACTTTTTCAGAATGATCTTGTCTTGCCCAATGATCAGATTCAACCACTATATCTTTGAGATAACCAAACTGGGATACTAGCTTATCTTGATGAGAAACTCTTCGGGAAGCGTGTTCTAAAAGACGGGCAACTCCTGAATTTTCAAAAGGAAGAAGATTTTCGTTCTCACATATTTTTTTTACATAACAAGCAAAAGAATGAATGACATCATTATTTTTATCTAACTGAAAATCAAAATCAGCCTTCACTTTAAACAAATCTTTAAAATCTTCGTCATAAAGGGTAAGTAATCGGTAAACCATATCATCTCCAACCAGAATTACTTTTGCATTAAAAGGGTGAGGTTCAGGAGTTAATCCTTGCGGTGCAACCAGGCCAAACTGTTCCCAAGGATCCTCGATTTTAATTTCATGGTTTTTTAACGCTCTTTTCAAGCCTTCCCACACACCAGGATTCATAATCAAATCGCGGAAATACATGATGATGTATCCACTGTTTGCTAAATGGAGAGATCCGGGCTTCAGCATAGTATGGTCACTATAATAAGTTCCCATCATTGCCTTTCGTTCAATTCGACCAAACAAGTTAGTCCAGTTGGGGTGGGACTCAAAAATAACTGGCGGTTCATCCCGATCTGAATTATCAACCAATATATTAATCTTAAAAGGCAAAAAAGGATCTTGTAATCTTTGAAAGGGAAAAAGCTGTGGTGCCGTGGTTGCATCTTGGGAATCTCGAAAATACTGGAGATAAGTAAGAGTATATTTCTTTATAAAATCAATAAACTGAACGATTTCCGGTTGGTCTTCATAGGGTTGGATACATTCCTTAAAAAGGGGGGTTATGGCAAAATCAGCAATGCGATAATCAAGATCGGAAATTTTATTTTTAAGCTCTATTTCTAACTCATGAATTTTCTCAAAATTATTGTTAATTTCATTTAATAGCGTTCGCCGTCTTTCTTCTATGGTTTCTTTTTCGGTTTCAGATAAAGCAATATATTGCTCTTGTGTCATTGGTTTCCCATCGACCAATGGAACCAAGATTGGCCCCATAGAAGTCATACGAAAAGCAAAATTTTCCTGGAGAGCCATCCGTTCTAATTCCTGAATGATTTGCCGATTCTTTCTTTGCTCCTCATCTATCAAAATTTGTTTCTGATTTTTGTATTCTTCTCCGGCAAAAGCCTTGGGAAGGATTTCTTTGATATTCTTTAAAAGATTTTCTAAACGTATTGATAGCTTTTTACCTTCTCCGGCTGGAATTTTTAACACCCGAGGTCGATCTGGACTACCAAAGTTAAAAATATAACACCAATCAAAAATTTGGGGAAGGATTCTCTTGGCTTGCTGGTTTTTGATCTTTTTCGCAATACAATATTTGATGGCTCCGACTCTTCCTGTTCCTGTAATACCAGTCAAAAATAAATTATATCCAGGTCTCTCCAAATCCAGACCAAATTCAATTGATCGGATAGCTCTCTCCTGCCCAATAAATTCATTATAAGAACATAATTCTGAGGTATATTCAAAACCAAGGCTTTCTGGTTCACAATACCATCGGAGTTGTTCGGATTTTAGTTCTAAATCAGTATTCATCGAACCCCCCTCTTTCTTTTAAGAGTTGAAAACCTTTCTGTTTAAATGAGTTTACCATATTGTTTCTTGGCATTGTTGTTAATAATAGCAAAAAACAAATTGAGGAAAAAGACAATGAGATCCGATAGAATAAAAACGACGATAAAGAGGATGCTTTAATGATAAAATTAAAATTATTCCTCCAAGAACAATAAGCCATTATTTTTTCATGGTTTTTAAAACATCAAGGATTCACCAGCTGTATATCGCCTCGAACCCCTAAAACATCCTGAAAAACAACAACAACTCCAATGATTTCTTGAATATTTTCACAGTATTTCAATGCTTTTTCAACATCTTTTTTTGAATGTATCAAATTACCAATACTGGTCGCCCAAGCATCAGCTACTGATGATGAGTGAGCAACTATAGTAACTGCATCTGCTTCCCCAAAGCTTAAAGAATGCCCAATTTTACCCGAAGATGTTGCTACTCCGTAAGTCTTCCCCGGAGAAATCAATAATCCGATATGTGATTTAAAGGGAGAATTTTCTCCAACATAAATAGCGATAACTCGCTCCCTTAAAGAACGGATGAATAAATCTCCACCGTTTTCAATTATTAATTCTGTCGTTTTAGATAAGAGTTCATTTGCCAGTCGATCATTTACCGCTCCGGCTACTGCAGCCATTGGTCCAACTCCTGCCTTTTTTACCGATTCGGCCATAATCTTACAGATGGGAGGAGCAAAATCATCGACATCTATTGGAACCAAAGACTCCTGAAACTGTGGTTTATAGCGAATATAAGCCTCTAAGCTCCTTCGTTCTTTATCTAAAAGAGAATAAGAGAACTGACTTAAATCGGAATGGGCATAGATCATGAGATCGCTTTCTTTAATCTTTACATCGAATGATATTAAATCGGAGGGCTTAACAGTCTTTCGATAAAACCGTTCTACATATTCGACCATATTTTAAAATAAAGCCTCCATCGCACGGGTAGGACAAGCCAAAACACAAAGTTCACAAGCAATACATTTCGATTCTTCAAATATTACCTGATAAGATTTCTTGTCCATATAAAGAGCTGAAGTTGGACAAACTCCTAAGCAAGAACCACAATCGATGCAACGTTGATCGTCTTTCTTAATATCTTGGCTTAAAGGTTGTATTTCTACTCCCTTTTCTTGAAGATACTTGAGACCTTCCTCATTTTTAGTATTCTCTCCGATGATTTCCAAAACCATCAGTCCTTCATGATGTGGAGAAATAGAGGCGCGAAGAATATTAAAGGTTAATCCAAAACGAAGCGCCAGATCACACACCACTGGTCTCTCGACCGCTTCTCGGGGAAAATGTAAAACCACCTTCTTAGTCGATACCATTTGGTTTACCTCCTAATCCCATTAGCATTATTAGTAAAAGGTCTTTCAGCAAGATTTCTAAAATGCACATCTGATTCTGTATTAGGAAGAGCAAGTGTTGGTTGGGTTAAAATGAAATCTCCATCTTGAATCCATTTTTTTAAAATTGAACAGATTTCACGAGCACGAGAGTAACTGGAAATTGGTGAGGTTGGTATTTCCTTTCCTGAGTGATGTATTTTACCACTTCTTAATTCTGCATAATTTACATATCCCAAAACCTCGCCAGTCCCGTTTGGATAAGCGTTACTATAATCAATAATCGGCGCTTCAATGTCTTGATCTCGAACTGCACAATACTGGAGAGTTTCTTCATCAAGTACAGGAATAGGCACTCCCAAACCGACCGCAAGAGAACATCCATAACCCCTGACACTTAACCCCCAAAGCCAATTGGGATCCATACCTTTCATATCTCCAATCACTGCCAAAGTGCCCGCACCCCCTTTAGGTATTCCCTTATCGTTTCTTTCCACTCCAGGGTCATGCTGAGTCCCCTGCCAAGCAACATAACCAACGCCACCACCTAAAAATATCTTGGTCCCGACACCAATAGTTCGATAATGAGGATCATTCAACAATGGACTTAACTGGCCAGCGGACGAAAAGCCAGCGTTCCCCAAATGGGGGAGAAGTACTCCAAGATAGGTGTAGATTATTTTGTCAGAACAATTCACGGCAACATTATAATTTTGATATGCATTACGGGGATTAAAGAGATAGGCTTGATTTAAATCTTTAATATTAATCCAGGTTATTAATTTTTTACGAGGGTATTCGTCGGTTCCATAACCGTAGGCTTCCAACAATATATCTTTACCGGCAACTAAATCTTGAATGACATGACCTCCACCATACTTAAATTCTCCGGGGTAGATTTTATTCAACGGATCATCTTTAGCAACCTGTGTTGCTCCGATATAAAGGTCAACAGCTGCCAAACCACCATACGCCATCACTCCATTTAAGTAAGCTTCGCTGATTTTCATCCTTGGTTTGGTATGACCGGTATTAATCATTGCACCTGAAGAACACATTGCACCAAAGGTTCCTGTGGTTACGACATCAACTTCTCGAGCAGTTTTTTCAATTCCTTTTTTATCAACTAATTCAATAACCTCTTCAGCAGTGACAACCACTACTTTTCCTTTTTTGATCTTTTCATTAATTTCTTGATAAGACCTCAAAGCAACTCCCATGATATGCGCCCCCTATTTTAAAAATAAAAAACCCCCGCCCAAGGGGCGGGGGTTCATCCGCGGTACCACCCTTATTTCTGATAGCCAAAGACTATCCAACTCATTCCCCATCTCAATCACCAGATGGCAATCGAATAACGCCGATTAGACGGTTCCGGCTACTCTACTTTCACCGTAACGGCTCCCGGGCCATGTTCATCGAGTTCTGAAGGACCGGCTTCCACCTTACCCGGTTCTCTATCCCTTCTTCCCCAACTACTCATCCCGTTCTAAGCCGATTAATATTTTACGAATTATAACCAGGGTCATCATAAATGTCAAGCGTAGTTTGTTCATTTAATCAATAATCATTCTAGCTTATTTAAAAACCCTCTCCTAAAAAAATTGGAGAGGGTTTTTAAATTCATCAACGATATCCAGCGTTAATAAGCTCTTCCAATTCACCAATAGTTTCTGGAGTTACAGTTCCAGCTCCGGTGTTAATATTAAAACCGGTGATTTTATACTTTTTAGTCAAAACGACTTGAACAACGGGAATAAACCCTTGCAAATAGAGCTGTTGATCAAGAACCGCACTAATGTATCCAGTTTTAAGCCCTTCAATGGTAGCTGGTGATAAGTCGATACCGGCAGAAATAATTTCACCAGGTTGTTTCTTCAAATTATCCCTCAACAGATTAACCAAAATTCCAGTGATTGCTCCATGTTGAGTCCCAATTGCCTTGCAATCCGGATTGGCCTGAAAATATCCGGTTAATATTGGTATGGCTGTCGAGGCATCAGCATCAGCTTCAGGAGAAATTTCCTGGCGATCAACAATGATTCCAGCATCTTCAAGTGCTCTTGCCATTCCTTCTTCGCTTTGTCCACGGAATGGCTGCGAGAAAAGACCATATACAATGGCCTTATCTCCTGGTTTTAAACCAGCTTTTACCATCGCTTGACCAGTTAAATATCCACCCGCAAA
>NZ_DAOLQM010000150.1:0-5330 GCF_035418125.1 Atribacter sp.
GCTGGTTATACCGCTCAACAAGCAACTCATGATTATCGCTATGCAGTAAAAGCTTATTTGAAATGTGCTCATGATTTTGATTGGGATGCCATTCCTGCGAATATGATCTACTGTTGGACTGGCCTCGTACAGGCGATAGGCCTTACTTATTATGGTATTCCTGGGATTGATTTACCGCCCCAAGTTGGCTTTCAGTATAAAGAACCCCCCGAAGAAAAAGCTTTCATGCCTCCCGAGGACTATGATTTATTAATAGCTGACCCTACTGGATACTTATTTAATATTTGGCTGCCTCAAGTTTCAAGCGAAATCCAACGCCCTGGCCAACCGATTAGTGAGCGTCATAATCTTGCCCTACTTAAGGGCGGCATGGCCATGACCGAATATTTTAACGTTTTAGGAAATTTGGCCCAATCTCTGCAAGCCGAATGCGGAACCGTGTCAGCAATCTGCGGTATTCTCAAGGCTCCTCTTGATATTCTTGCTGACAAATTAAGGGGATATTACGGACTAGCTAATGACCTCTGCTATCAACCAAAAAAGGTATTAGAAGCTTGTGAAGCGATGATGCCTCACCTTCTGCAGGTCGCTCTTGATAGCGCTGATCCAAAAAAACAAGTACCTATTGGTTTCTGGATGCATCGCAGTTGTGTTCCTCTCATTTCTCATGATCATTTTCAAAATATCTTTTGGCCTACTCTCAAACCTATTATCGAAGAAATATGGAAACACGGAAATCAAGTTCTCTTTTACGCTGAAGGAAATTGGGATCATCATTTGGAAACGTTTCGGGAACTACCTGCCGGTAGCATTATCTACCATGTTGACCGGGGAGATATTTTCTTAGCTCATCAGATTTTCGGTGATAAGTTTTGTTTAAGTGGCGGAATTCCCAATGATCTTTTCCATCGAGAACCTGAAGAAGTGAAAGCTTATTGTAAAAAAGTAATCGATGGCGTCGCCCAAGATGGGGGATATATTATGGATGCCGGGGCTATTATCCAAAACGATGCTCGGGTCGACTGCATCCATGCCCTCACCGAATTTACTCGAGAATACGGGCAGTATTAATGTAAAGGAGTTGCGCAATGGAAAACCACCATTTGAAAACTGGTCGTACCCCTGGAGTCTTTCTCCCTTGGGATGAGGAAAGAAAAAGAATTCCTCAGATTACCGGAGATGAGACGATAGTGCGGGAAGTTTGGGAAAACACCGATCGTCTTGCCTGGACTTTTGTTTGGCATATTCTGGTTTCATTTTAATGCCAACCCATTAACTTTCAATTTTTTTATAATTAAGAGTTTTACAAGAGCTTCTTAACAATAAAAAATCGGCTGAGTTGCTATTTTTTATCTTTTAGTAATTCAACTTTAGTATTATTTTAGTTTTCTTCAAAAAACCTATTTCGATTGTCAAGTTATGTTAAAATGAGTGAAAAAGTGATTAAAATTCATTGAGATTTCGATAATCAAAATGAAAAACTCATCAGTTATACCAATTATCCAAAATTTAATGCAAACTCAAAATCTGGCAGTGTTAGGTACTTCCAATGGAAATACGCCTCATTGTAGTATTGTCAATTTTTCGGCCACCGATGATTTACATTCAATAGTTTTTGCGACCTACCGTAATACTCAAAAATATACCAATCTGAAAAAAAATCGTCGTGTTTCTCTCCTCGTTGACAACCGGTCAAACCAGGAAAGCGATCTCCATCGAGCTGTTGCAGTAACCGTTTTTGGGAATGCTCGGGAGCTTGCTTTGGATGAAAAGGCGCCCTTCCTTCTTCATCATCTTATCAAACACCCATCACTGGTTGAATTCACCGATTCCCCGAACTGTGCGCTCATTTTAGTCGAAGTTGAAAAGTATTATGTGGTCCAGCAGTTTAAGGTTGTCACCGAGCTCTATCCAAACTCTTATAGCGCGCCTAACTTCTAAACTTGTTTATTCGACGGTGATCCGATTGGCTTAAGACCGTAATCATTCTAAAATATGGAATCGGGAAATGAGAAACCTCCTCCCGTTCTATCCTGAAAATACCGAAATAAGTGAAAAGTGATTAAAACAAAATGAGAAAGAATGAATTTAACAATTCCCCTCCTTGGAGGGGTGCCGTTTTATGGCGGGGAGGGTGCTTTTCATTTTTTAATGGTTACTCTGAAATAATGAGAAAGTTACATAAACAAAATTTTGCTAAATGAGATTGCCACTTCGCTTTGCTCCTCGCAATGACGGATTTAGATAGGTATTTTCATGCTCATCTGGTGCTGCTAGGCAGCATGAGGGTCTATCCTGAAAATCCACGGGCATGATAAATCAAGCCCCTACCAAAGAATATAAAATGTCGGGGCACAATATATTGTGTATTGTGCCCATTCTTTAATTAATATAGCGACCTGCCATGGCATGTCGAATCCTGAGCTTTCACCCTCACCTTATCCCATCAAGGGAGAAGGAACTATTTCATTCTTTTATTTATTTTTTCCCTCGCCTCTCAGCGGGAGAGGTTCAGGGTGAGCAGCAATAATTTTTTTTCAAATCTCCTCTAAAGAGGGATTTTGAAAAAAAATTAAGTATCATAAAGGAAACAAACTAATATCGAATAAAGGAGAATAGCGTTTATGATTGAAAAAGATTTGGCTCGAATCCTTCTCATAACCATGAAAAAGATCCGGATCTTTGAAGAGGAGGCAGTAAAGTTATTTGCTGCTCATGAATTGCCGGGCTGGCTTCATAGTTATATCGGGGAAGAGGCTGTCGCTGCTGGCGTTTGTTTGGCGCTAAACCCTAGTGATTATATCGCCAGCACCCATCGAGGCCATGGTCACTGTATTGCCAAAGGAGTGTCTCTTCGGAAAATGATGGCTGAGTTATATGGCAAAGAAACCGGCTACTGCAAGGGAAGAGGGGGATCCATGCACATAGCTGACTTTTCCCTGGGAATGCTGGGTGCCAATGGAATTGTAGGAGGGGGTATTCCCATTGCTACTGGTGCGGCCTTGGGAAGTCAGATGAAAAAAGACGGCAAGGTTACGGTGTGCTTCTTTGGCGATGGAGCCTCGAATCAAGGTGCTTTTCATGAATCCCTCAATTTAGCTTCAGCCTGGAAACTCCCCATTGTATATGTATGTGAAAACAATCTTTATGCTGAAACCACACCACAAGCCGAGCATCAGGCAATCCATAATATTGCCGACCGGGCGGTGGGTTACGGGATGCCGGGAGTAACCACCGATGGCATGGATGTCATTTCAGTTTACAAAAACGCTCAAACGGCCATTGAAAGGGCTCGGTCAGGTAAAGGACCGACCCTATTGGAAGCTAAAACCTATCGATACCGCGGACATTGGGAAGGTGATCCTCAGCCATACCGGACCAAGGCTGATATCGAGGAATGGAAAAAGAAAGACCCCATCGTAAACTTTGAAAGGTTTCTCCTCGACCAAAAATTCATCACTTCCAATGAAATTGAAGCTCTTACCGAGGAGATTGTCAATGAAATTAATGATGCCATTGAATTCGGTCGTACCTCGCCTTATGCCGATCCACAAGCTTGCCTCTCTACACTTTATATACACTGAGAAGGAGAATGAATCATGCGACAAATTACTTATCGTGAAGCCATTCATGAAGTTTTAGATTATGAACTTGAAACGAATCCCGATGTTTTTTTATTGGGAGAAGACATTGGACCTCTGGGCGGGGCATTTAGCGTTACCAAAGGATTATGGAAAAAATTTGGAAATGAGCGAGTCCGTAACACTCCTTTGTCTGAAATAGCAATTGTGGGTGCTGCCACTGGCGCTGCCTCGGTAGGAAAGCGACCGATAGCCGAAATTATGTTCTGCGACTTCCTTTTTGTTGCAGGTGATCAGTTGGTTAACCAAACACCAAAGATGCGATTCATGTTTGGCGACCAATGTCAACTTCCTTTGGTGATTCGAACTACTATTGGTGCCGGTCAGTCCGCAGCAGCCCAACATTCTCAATCCTTAGAGGGGATGTTAGCCCACATCCCAGGTTTTATAACCGTCGTTCCTTCGACCCCCTATGATGTAAAGGGTCTACTTAAAACTGCTATTGAAGACAATAACCCGGTGCTCTTTTACGAACATAAAGGACTATACAATCTCAAAGGTGATGTCCCAAAAGAAATGTATTCCATTTCTTTTGGAGTTGCAGACGTTAAAAGAACCGGGAGTGATGTAACGATTATTGCCACCGCAGAAACAATACACAAGTCATTGCGGGTAGCCGAACGTTTACAAAACGAAGGAGTTAGTATTGAAGTTGTCGATCCCCGCACTCTGGTTCCATTGGATATTGAAACCTTGGTTCATTCAGTAAAAAAAACCCATCGGGCGGTCATTGTTCATGAAGCCCATTTAAGTTATGGGCCAGGTGCTGAAATTGCAGCACGCCTTGCTGATGAAGCTTTCGACTATCTTGATGCTCCGATTAAGCGAGTTGGTGCTAAAGACATCCCGATCCCAATGGCTCCGCATTTGGAAAGTTATGTCATTCCTCAAGAAGACGATATTGAAAAAGCCGTTCGGTCAGTGATTAATTTTTAAAGTCTTCAATTCGGGATATCGGCAACATCGTCCTTTTCCCTTAGTGGGAGAGTAAAAAAAGGAGAAGTTTAGAAAAATATATTAATAAAAAACAAAATGATGAGGTCCTCACGGCTTCGAAAAACAAAGCCTCAGGATAACGCCTGCAGCGTCAGATGAGATTCTCGTGCGGGAAGGCACCGCTCGGAATGAAGTCATTTTTTATTTATTACTGTATTTTCAGGATAAATGGTTCAGCCTGACTCTTGACAGAGAGAGGCTGTCTTTCTAATATATATTTATTACTAAAGGTTAGTAATAAATATGAGAGGAACCCCCAGTTTAATTCGGAAAATTAATCGTTCTAATATTATTGGATTGATTCGGAAACAGGGATCGCTTTCTCGATCGGAGATTTCACGAATCAGCGGTCTTTCTTTGCCCTCGGTTTCCCGAATTATTGACTCTTTAATTCAAGAAGGTATATTAAAAGAAATTGGAAAGGGTGAGTCGTTGCGGGGGAAGAAGCCACTCTTGATAGACCTCAACAGTGAGCATCAATATGTCTTTGGAGTGGAGATTTCCCGAAAAGGACAAATTATACTTTGCAATTTAACCGGTACTGTTTTAAAACGTGAACAATATTTTCCTGATCCTTCCCACGGTCCTTTGTCTATTGCTAATCAGCTTTCGGAAAAAATCTCCCAGCTTTGTCGTTCACATAATTTGTTACCAAACAAAATTGCTGGCGTCGGTATTGGAACCCCAGGATTC
>NZ_DAOLQM010000151.1:0-5251 GCF_035418125.1 Atribacter sp.
TTTCAACCAGGTGGAAAAAACTTTTATTGACACGGTGTAAAGGGAGAAACCTGCCTTTCATAAATATCCCAATAACCCAGGTTATCAGACAAGGTGATTGATAAAGCATATTCTGACTTGATCTTTTCAATTTTTTCCTTAATTAAGGGAGATGCGACAGGAAACTCGAAGATAGGTGCTGATGGTCTGCGATTATCAATGATTAATTTTGGTCTTTTTTCAATAATGCCATCCAGAAACTCATTGATTCTTTCTTCATTTGTATAACCCGCGCGGTACAATGGAAATTGATAAACGTATTTTGACGAACTCTCTCGCTTTGAGAAATAGTTCAGGAAAGACTCAGCCCCCCACCCAACGATATAATCCTCAGGATTGGTGTTCTGTCTGATGTAATCAATTACGATGGTGCTTTCGATATGGCTCAAACTGTCAACTTCATTGCGATACTCATATACCGTGCTCCAGGTGAACCCGACCAGAATACTGCAAACCAGTGCCACGCTTGCCTTTTTGGGTAAATTATTGCTTACCAGGATTGAAAATAGCTCATTGAATACAATGCTCGCGAGCATTATCAGAACTGGCAATAGAGACATATAGTACATGACTGGATATTGCCCGGACACGCTGACGAGAATTATTTCTATTGGAAAACTTATGAATAACACGCTGATCAAGGGTCTGTTGTCGTATTTTTCTTTTTTACCCCACTTCAGGTTAACTAACCCCATTCCAAAGCCCAAAAGCGCCAGTTGAAATAACCCGGTCGTTAATAAAGGTTTTATGCCTGCCAGTATCGGCCGCAACCTATACATAACGTTAGACTCTGCTGAAGAATAAACAAAGTTATACAGAAATGCTGCATCCCAAAAATCTTTTATGCTATTGTTAACTGCAAAATAAAACAGGATAATTCCTGTGACCAAAGCTGCCCCGCTTATCATTGCCCCAACTTGTTTTATCCACTTCAATTTCTGCTGGTTCCTAAATCTGACAAAGGTGACATAAATGACCAGTGCAATCCATAAGCCTATCGTCGTTTGTTTGGTAAAAAATGCCAAACCGCCTAAAAAACCGATTATTATCCACTGGTATATTGCCAACTTATCCTGTTCTTTTCTACCAAGTATCCATAACGCGAGAAAATACCATAGCATGGCGTATTCCTCTGTAAAATTCCCGCCATGGATGATCAATGGTAGCGTAAAAAAGCCGGCGGCTATTGAAACGAGGGCTGTGTATACGCCAAAAAACCTTTTAATGGTTAGGTAGGCTAAATAAAAAGTGATGAACAGGAAAATTAATTCCACTATCCATATTCCCCAACGCGGATGGTCCATGATGGATAACCCCAAAGCGTCAATAAAGAAAATAATGGGTGGTTTATGGTCCCACACATCCTTGTAGGGAATATCTCCATTCAGTATCCGCCAGCCCATGTAATGGAAGACGCCGGAGTCGGTATAAGTCAAAGGCATATTTAATGGGCTTGTAGGCAGGAGAACGAATAAAACCCCTCCAAGTACTAGTGCTTTTTCCCATAGTTGTCCAACAATGGCTTTTACTTTAATCATCAATAACTCCATTTTTTAGAAACCACGTAATAACTTATAATATTTTAGTAAACAATTCAAATTAGAGTAAGAAAAATAATTGTCCAAACCCGTCATTTCCGTTGAACATCTCACCAAGCGCTACGAGCTGGGCGTTATTGGCACCGGCAGCCTCACCCGCGACCTGGAGCGCTGGTGGGCGCGCGCCCGCGGGCAGCCAGACCCTTACTCGCGCATCGGGCAAAAAGACGCCTTCCACCTCGCCGGTCAGTCGATCCTGGCGTTGGACGATGTCTCCTTCTGCGTGACGCAGGGCGAGGCGCTGGGCATTATCGGGCGCAACGGCGCCGGCAAGAGCACGCTGCTCAAAATTCTCTCGCGGGTCACCGCGCCTTCCAGCGGGGTGGTGAAGGTGAAAGGGCGCATCGGCAGCCTGCTGGAGGTGGGCACCGGCTTTCACCCCGAGCTCACCGGGCGCGAGAACATCTACCTCAACGGCGCCATTTTAGGCATGAAAAAAGCCGAGGTGGCGCGCAAGTTCGATGAAATTGTCGACTTCTCAGGCATCGAGAAGTTCATCGACACGCCGGTCAAACGCTATTCCAGCGGCATGTACGTGCGCCTGGCTTTCGCCGTGGCCGCGCACCTTGACCCCGAAATACTGGTGGTGGATGAAGTGCTGGCGGTGGGCGACGCTGAGTTTCAAAAAAAATGCCTCGGCAAGATGGGTGAGGTGGCAGACAAAGAAGGACGGACAGTATTATTTGTAAGTCATAATTTACCCTCTATACGCGAATTATGCGAAAATTGCATTTTATTGGAAGAAGGAAAGATAATACTCACTGATACTAGTACAAATGTAATAAATGAATATTCCAAGATTCAAAAAGAAAAACTTGATATTGTAAAGGAATCAGGCTATTTAATATGGGAAGGATTGATAAATAATCAATCGAATTTAAATCTAACGATTGATGACGATATTCAATTAATAATGAATTTTAAGACTCACAACATCGATTTGGATAATGTCTTTTTTGATTTGGAACTGTACAATGAGCGTTTTGAAAGAATCGTTCACACAAAAACAAAATTCATAAATAATGGGTTTTCACTTAAAAAGAATTCCAACCATTACCTAAAATATAAGTTGGTAAGTCCTCACCTAGCACCTGGAAAATACACATTATCCATATATGCTTATTCTGATTTAGGTGTGTTGTTATGGATTAATGGTGTTGATGCTCTTGAGGTAACCTCAAAAGACCCTACTGGTAGACTAATTGCCTTCGATAAGGTAATCGCCGCAATAATTCCTCAATATTCTTTGGAAATGAACGAAATTATATGAGCAATAATTTAATTTCAATAGTTTTGCCCTCATACAATGGAAGCAAATATGTCTGCCAATCAATAGAAAGCATAATCAATCAAACATATAAGAACTGGGAGTTGATATTAATAGACGACTGTTCTCAAGACAACACCTGGTCAATTATGCAAAACTATGCTGAACGATTTCCAAATCAAATTCGCTGCATCAAACACAAAACCAATCGCCGTTTACCCTCTGCATTAAATACAGGGTTTGCTAATTCAAAAGGTGATTTTTTAACATGGACTTCGGATGATAATTTTTTCAAAGAAGATGCCCTCGAAAAAATGGCTTTTTTTCTTATCAATAACCCTTTCGTTGGGTTGGTTTATTGTGATTTTTTTTTAATAAACGCATCATCTCAAATTACTGGAACGCAAAAAGTAAAAGAATTCGAAGAAATAATTAATAAGAATATCATTGGTCCTTGTTTTATGTATCGGCAAATAGTTTATAAAGAAATCGGGAAATACAATAAAAAAGCAATTTTGGCTGAAGATTACGATTACTGGTTAAGAATTGCTTCAAAATACAAGATTGCTCCGTTACATGAATACCTTTACTATTATCGAATACACGATCTTTCATTATCATCAACAAAGAAGAGAGAGGTTATTAAAGCCACTTCTGATAAAGTAATAGCGATAAATATTTTTAAGTTACCTTGGTTCAGTAAAGACCAGAAATATTGTCGTATGGAAAAAATAATAAAAAGCGCCATAAACCGTCGTGATTATGTAAAACTTCCATTATTTTTCTTTATTTCCTTTGCAATAAACCCGAAATCAACTAGTAAGCAAATAGCAAACTATTTTATAAAATTATTTAAGAGTTTGAGGTTTTAATACTCCAAAATAAATTCCATAGCCGGTTTGGAAATTAATAAAATGATTGTGGTCAGGGACTAAGAATACTGTTACAGGGCATTTACTTGTTATACGGTCTTTATTTAGTAAATCATTTCATACACCGAAAATCAAACCTCAATAATCTATGAATATAGTTCACATTATTAGAAACTCCAATGTAGGTGGCGCGCAAATTTTTGTTTACGATTTAATCCCTCCAGTAACAGAACAAATGAACTGCCATTTTGTCCTTTTTACTGAGAGTAATACTGGAGGATTATCTGCAAAATTGTCAAATAAGCAAGTTAAGTTTTATTTATTACGAAAGCCATTATTACCTTTTCGTCCGTATCGGTTATTCCATTTATTTAGATCATTACAAAATAAATTCCTGTTTTTTCAATACTTAAATAGATTCATACAAATTAAACCTAATCTAGTTCACGTCCATCTATTTAAAATTCGAGAAGTAAGTACAATAATGCGCGCTTGTATTTTTTTTCGCTTACCAATTGTATGGACCATGCATGGGGAACTGATTGGAAATAATAAAGAATTAAGAAAACTTCAGAAGGTAATAGAAATTTATGATGGTTTACAACTTCCATTGTTTTTTGCTTACGTGGGTGATTATCCTTCTGTAATGTCTAAAATTCAGTTACCTGAAAAAGTGAAAATTATTCACATTCCGTCAGGTATTAATACAGGGGAATTTATAATCACTCAGGAAATTAAACAAAAATATCGAAAAAGAATGTTGAAAGATGAAGACCTTTTTATTATTGGTTATGCTGGGAGATTAAGTGAGGAAAAGGGAGTTGACCTATTACTTAAAGCGGTCGGATTAATTGTTAATCAGATTCCAAACTGTCTTTGCCTGATAGCAGGGGATGGACCAGATAGAAAACTCCTTGAACAACTAACCTTTTCTAACAACATACAAAATCACATTAAATTTCTGGGTGAAATAGATAACATGATCGAGTTTTATTCTCTACTTGATCTTTATATTCAACCTTCACGCTCAGAAGGGTTGCCTTTATCAGTACTAGAGGCTATGGCGTCAGAGATACCAGTAATTGCATCTGATGTTGGTGGAATGCACTACGTAATTCGTCCTAATATCTCAGGGCTGCTTATCTCTCGTGAAAACCCTGTGGAACTTGCAAATGCGATCAATTACTTATTTGAGCATCCAAAGCTAAGGTCTCAATTTTCCTCGAACGCGAAAAAAATTGTTGAGGAATATGACATCCGCTCCATAAGAGAAAAATACGATCACATTTACAGTGAATTGGTTAACCTATAACTTGGTTCTTAAGATGTACAGAACTTGAACATCCTGCTCATCACCGCTTTTTACCCCCCGCACCACAGCGGCGGTTTTGGTCTGCGCTGCCGCGATGTGGCGGAGGGGCTGCGCCGGCGCGGTCACTCGCTCACCATCCTCACCAACCGCTGCGCGCTGCGCG
>NZ_DAOLQM010000152.1:0-5245 GCF_035418125.1 Atribacter sp.
GGTGGGGGGGGTGAAATATCCCGAAATCGTTTGATACGAGACCAATATTCTTATGTGAGCAAATGAATCAACGCGTATATATACAGTGCATAGTAATTTGGGTGAATTCATTTGAAATACGTCGTTACGGGAGGAGCAGGATTTATAGGCTCCCATATTGCTGAATTTCTTTCACATAAACATGAAGTGGTAATCCTCGACAATCTCTCCACCGGAAAACGGGAAAATATCGGGTTTCTTCTCGACATGGAAAATGTTGCATTTGTTGAGGGGAGTATTACCGATGCCACCTTGTTGCATGATGTGTTTCAGAATGCGGAGGGAATTTTTCACCAGGCTGCAATTCCTTCTGTCCCCAGATCCATAGAAAATCCGGCTGCCACAAACGAGGCAAATGTTACAGGGACGCTCCATGTTCTCATCGCTGCAAAGGATTGTGGAGTAAAGAAGGTCGTGTATGCTTCATCGTCATCGGTGTACGGCGATACGCCCACTCTCCCCAAGGTAGAGAGCATGCCACCCAACCCGAAATCCCCGTATGCCGTATCCAAACTTGCAGGGGAATATTATTGCCGGGTATTTTCCGAGGTCTACGGACTTGAAACCGTATCTTTGCGTTACTTCAATGTGTTCGGACCCCGGCAGGACCCGATGTCGCAGTATGCGGCGGTCATCCCCCGGTTTATCACCCGGATACTGGATGGCAAGCCACCGGTAATCTTTGGGGACGGGAAACAAACAAGGGATTTTACGTATGTAAAAGACGTCGTCCAGGCGAATGTGAAAGCAATGCAGAGCAATGCATCCGGAGTCTTCAACGTTGCATACAACCAGCGGATCAACCTGCTCGAACTGGCCGACTTAATCATGGAATACACGGGAATTCGTGTTCGCCCCGTGCACGAGGCCGCCAGACCCGGTGATATTAAAGATTCACTCGCGGATATCTCTGCAGCAAGGAAAGCATTTGGCTATTCCCCTGATTACACGGTAAAGACCGGGCTGCAGGAGACAATAGAATGGTTCAGGGCACAATGATGTATTCGCTTATTCATATGAATGAAGGGTGCAGAAAGGATTGCAGAGATGACAGGTTAGGTACCGGACCGGTTATTGTATCTGGTTATTTTCTGGTTTATTCGGAAAAGACAGGAATACAGGAGACGATACCATGATTCAGAAGAAGATCACCGCTAAAACCGTCTGCGTCGTTGGTCTTGGATACGTGGGCCTTCCCCTTGCCCAGGCTTTTTCCCGGCACGTAAAGACAATCGGTTACCGGCGCAACCAGGAGGCCGTGGACAAACTCAATGAAAACGGGCAGGGTACTTTTACAGCTACCACGGACCCCCGGCGCATCCGCGAAGCAGACATCGTCATCATCTGCGTCCCCACCCCTGTCACCAGGAACAAGCAGCCGGACCTCGGACCGATCATCGACGCCACCACAACTGTCGGGCGAAACCTCAAGAAGGGCGCTATCGTCGTCGGTGAATCCACCGTCTGGCCCGGCCTCACCGAGGAGATCATGGTACCGATCCTTGAACGTGAATCCGGGATGAAGTGTGGCCGGGACTTTTCGGTCGGATACTCCCCCGAGCGGGTCAATCCTGGCGACGATGAGCACACCATCGACAAGATTACCAAGATCGTCGCCGGCATGGACGAGGAGACCACAAACATCCTTGCCGAACTCTACGGCCTGATTACCAATGTCTATATCGCAAAGGACATCCGGACCGCCGAAGCCGCGAAAGTGATCGAGAACGTGCAGCGGGATTTGAACATTGCACTCTTCAACGAACTCTCGATTATTTTCCACAAGATGGGACTCGACACAAAGGCCGTCATCGATGCCGCTGCGACCAAGTGGAACTTCATCCGGTTCTCGCCCGGCCTTGTCGGCGGGCACTGCATCCCCGTCGACCCCTACTACCTCGTCCACAAGGCGCAGGAGCTTGGCTACCACCCCCAGGTCATTCTTGCCGGCCGGGCTATCAACGATGCCATGCCCGAACACGTCGCGATGCTGACTATCAAGGGATTGAATGAAGCGGGAAAGGTAATCAAGGGGTCAAAAGTCCTCATCATGGGATTAACCTACAAGGAGAACGTGCCCGATACACGGGAGACGCCTGTTGTTGGGTTGATTAAGGTTTTAAAGGAGTTCGGGGTGGAGGTGTATGGATACGATCCGTTGTTGACAAGGGAGGAGATCGCAGGGTTTGGAGTGGAGCCTGTGGATGGGCTGAAAGAGGGGATGGATGCAGTGGTGGTCACGGTGGGGCACCGGGAGTTCCGCGGGATTTCATTGGAAGAGATAGCAGGAACGATGAGGGGGAGGCCGGTCGTGGTGGATGTGAGGGGGGTGTATGGCAGGTTCCATGCTGAGAAAATGGGTATTTGGTATGCGGGGTTATGAGATAAACGGAATGAGATAATCATTTTTTTAATCATGACAGATTTGGAATCATTTATAGAAAAAAACAGGGAAGTAATTGTGGGTGTCTTTTTAACAGTAACATCATATTTTTATGAATTAGTTTTTAAGGAAAAAGTCGATGATGGTGTTAAAAGTTTTATTCAAAATTTTTCTTTTGTGGGTTTGGGGACTCTAATCTCAACGCTTTTTTCATTTATTTTTTCTGTTATTGGAGGACGAATACTCGGACCTTCGGGGTATGGGAGTTATTCATTAGTCCAGTCTATCGCGATGCTACTCTATATACCAATGGTATTGGGATTCAATACGGCAATGATAAAATATTGTTCAGAAAGCGAAGATGAAACTCAAATTGCTAATATTATATCTACAACGTACATTGTAATTATTCTGCTCATTACTTTAACAGTTCTTTCCTATCTATTATTGATCCGTCTATTAATGGCTTTATTTTCAGTAGATCCTGAATTAATCCTATTATCGATTATTTTTTCAATATTTTTCGTATTTTATACACTATCAACCTCGATATTGAGAGGATTGCATCAAATGAAAAAACTAGCTTTGTATCAGGCTTTGTTTGGATTTTTACTTTTAACTATGTTTCTTATTCTCATTCAATCTGCCTCATTTAAGTCAATGATTTATCCTTATTATTTTGCATATGGTCTCGTTGGCTTGAGTATCACACTTCAATTGAAGAAATATATTACATTGCGAATTGATTTCCAATGGCTTAAAAAAGCGTGTAAATACAGTTTTTATGCTTTGATTGGTGGCCTGGGTTTTACCCTCTATTCAAACGTGGATCGTGTTATTATCAATTATTACATGGGTGTTGAAAATGTTGGAATATATGGGGTTTATTATTATGCTTCATTTGCATTTATCGGGTTTCTTTCAGGTATTTTTATCACAATATTTTTTCCAACAGTGTCGAGGTCGCAGAGTAAATTTTCCATTTACTTAAAATTAAAACAAATTATGCCTTATATCATTATCCTGGGGATACCCGGTGTTTTTCTTAGTGAATTTATTATCCTGACATTTTTTGGAGAAAAATATCCAATAAATATTCTGCTCATGGGACTATTCGCTATTACTGCAGTGCTTGCAACATGTTATACACTATTTGCCTGGTTTTTTAGTGCCGGAGGAATTAGGGGCGCGCGATTTACAATTTCAGGAACAGTACAAGTTGCATTTGTTAATTTAATTCTGAATATTGTTTTCATTCCCCGAATTGGATTATATGGGGCTATTTTATCAACAACTATTGCATTTATCTTGGGATTTTATTATATTTGGTATTATGGTAACAAATATTTTGATAATTTAGTCGGGGGAGTCAATCATGATGTTGAAAAATGAAAATTTTGTTCCAAGAATTCATTTTAATCTGATAGTAAAAAGAAAATACAAAAATGAATATCAATTGCTTTCAACGCTTTCAGATCGTTTTACATTGGATAATTTCATTAAAAATAAAAGAAATAACCTCCTTTTCCATGCATATAATCATTGTCGATATTATAATGAGATATTTAAGGGAATAGACTTAATTCATGATGGTATCGTTGATGAGTCCCGTATTTGTGAAATCCCCCTTTTAACGAAAGATATCATAAGAAAGCATCATCAGGATCTCGTATCTGATGATTGCCACATGAGAAAATGTTTTTTCAATTCTTCGGGAGGTTCCACTGGTGAACCTGTCCGATTAGTGCAGGATGAAATCTATCAAAAATGGGCATCGGTTACCAATTATTATTATTATAAAAATATCCTCAATATCGACGAGCCAATTGTAAAAAAAGTTATTCTCTGGGGATCTGAGCGTGATCTCTTCCAAGGAGGTATGGGCTATAAAGCAAAGATTCAGAACTGGCTCTCGAATACAGTCTTCCTGAATAGTTTCAGGATGTCCGAACAAAACATTGAGCAATACATTCATACTATAAATTCTTTTAAACCCGAGATCATCCGGGGATATGCCGGATCGCTTTTTGAATTGTGCAAATATGCAGAAAGGAAAAAAATGCCGCTTTATTCCCCAAAACTTGTCATAAGCGCAGCAGAAACGTTATCTGATACGATGAGAGATGTTATTGAATCAAATTTTGGAACGAAAGTATTTAATTTCTATGGATCTAGGGAAGTCAGCAATTTAGCCGGTGAATGTGAGAATGGATTATTACATTTGTTTCCATTCTGGAATTATGTGGAGGTGTTAGATAATGACAATCAACCAGTTCGAGAAGGGGAAGAAGGAAAAGTTGTCATAACAAATTTATATAACTATTCCATGCCGCTTATTCGCTATGAAATTGGCGATATGGCAATCCTTGGTCCAGAAAAGTGTTCTTGTGGACAGGTTTTACCCACATTGAAAAAAGTGACGGGAAGAATTACGGATCACTTTATTCTAGAAAATGGGACAATGGTGCCAGCTGAATTTTTTATTCATCTTTTAGGTGTTGTATGTTATCAGCAAGGAATATTTGAAAAATTCCAGGTAATTCAAGAAGATTACAATAAAATCCGAATTAATATTGTAACCCGTAAAGATATTTCAGATCAATATAAAAATATTGTTAATGAAAAGATTAGAATGGTAATGGGATTTGAATGCAATATCATCTGGAATATTGTTGATGATATACCTAAAACACCGAGTGGCAAGTATCTGTACACAAAGTCAATGATATGGAAATAACAATGGATGCTGCTATTTATCAGAATTCTGAATTAAAATATCCTCGTGAACCCCCCTTTCACCCATCGTGCCAGTATCCGGAATAT
>NZ_DAOLQM010000153.1:0-5225 GCF_035418125.1 Atribacter sp.
GATGGACCCATAATTATGGAATTTCAATAATTCTTTTAACTGCTGTTATTCGTATAGCTCTTTATCCAGTGATTCATAAACAAAATTTGTCAACAAGAGCCATGCAGGAGTTGCAACCAGAAATAAAGAAACTGCAGGAGAAACATAAAAGTGATCCTCAAAAACTAAATCAAGAAATAATGAGCCTTTATAAAGAAAAAGGAGTCAGTCCTTTGGGGGGATGCCTTCCTTTATTAATTCAACTCCCGTTTCTGTTTGTTCTTTATAGAGTCTTAGTGAATTATGATTATGGTCAAGCAGGATTTCTCTGGTTACCCAGCCTTTCGGCCGCTGATCCCTATTATATTTTGCCTTTATTAATGGGATTTACAACCTTTTTGCAACAGAGAATGACTGTGCCAGTTGCCGGAGCAGAAGGTTCACAGCAAAATATGATCATGATGATTGTTATGCCAATATTCTTGGTGTTTATTAGTTGGAGTCTTCCTTCGGGAGTGCTCCTTTATTGGTTTGTTTCAAACCTATTCTATATTTTCCAGCAATATATGGTAAACATTAAAACCCCAAAACCAATAGTCTCAACAGTTACAAATCCAATAATTGAAGCCAACCCGAAAGATGCCGTAGACATTGTAGAAGAAAAGAAAGTTTCTTCCCGAGTTTCTTCTCCAGAAATCAAGAAAAAAGGGGGCAAGAAACATGCGAAGAAGCGTTGAAGTTTCTGGAAAGACTGTTGAAGAAATACTCGAAAGAGCTTCGCGCTATTTTGACGTACCAAAAGAAAACCTTTCCTATGAAGTGCTATCTGAAAGCCGAGGGTTTCTCGGAATACTGGTACCTCGTACGGTGAGAGTTCGAGTATGGGTTGAAAGCGACAATAATCAAACCGAAGAATCGGTACCTATTGGAGTAAATAAAGAAGAACCGGGAAATGAGTTTGCCAGAGAAAATTCTAATTTAACCTCAGAAAATTTAGAAGAAGAGAATTTTCAAGATTTGGAAAAAGCTCGGGAAGAAATACGAGAATTTTTCGAAAATCTTATCGAAAAAATGAACATTAATATTGAGTACCATGTTCGAGAAAATGGAAAAAAAGTATTCCTTGACATTGATGGTGAAGACTCTGGATTACTCATTGGAAAGCACGGAGAAACCTTAGAAGCCTTAGAATCATTCTTAAAAATTCTTCTGGTAAAAAATGGATACGCACATATTGGTTTGGATGTTGACGTATCAGGCTATAAGAAGCGTCGAGAAGAAACACTTACCAAGTTAGCATGTAAAATGGCTTCAAAAGTGATACAAGGTCGACGTCGATTTAAATTTGAACCGATGAATGCAAGAGAACGAAGAATTATTCATACCACACTTAAAGATCATCCGAGAGTTATAACTTATAGCATTGGTGAAGAACCAGAAAGAAGAGTTGTAGTCGATTTAAAAAATGAAAAAAGAAAAGAATCAAATCAAAGAAAGCATCCAACGACAAGAAAGAAACCAAGAAATTAGAGAGACTATTGTTGCAGCTTCAACTCCACTAGGAGTGGGCGCAGTTGGTATCGTTAAGCTCAGTGGGAGAGATTCAATTGAAATAGCGTCAAAGGTATGCAAATTAAGATCAGGAAAGAAAATACAAAAGCTCCCAAGTTTTAAATTGACACTCTGTGATATTATTGACGATAACAATAAGGCTCTTGATGAGGGTTTAGTTGTCCTCATGCGAGAGCCTTTTTCTTATACCAGAGAAAATGTTGTAGAAATTCAAGTTCATAGTAGCACTTTAATAATACAAAAAATCATTCAAATTTGTATTATTAAAGGTGCTCGATTGGCAGAACCAGGAGAATTCACAAAAAGAGCCTTTTTAAATGGAAGAATATCTCTCAATCAAGCAGAATCAATAGCTGAAATAGTTAAGGCACAATCAGAAAAAGCACTTTATAGTTTATATCAAAATCTACGAGGGATGTTTGGAGAAAAAATTTCCGAATGGCAGAAAAGCTTAATATTAATACAAGCAAATATTCAAGTGGAATGTGACTTTTCTGATCGAATAGGAACCTCTGATATAAAAAATTCCATCATTGAAGAAATAAATACCATAAGGCAAAATATAAAACAACAATATGACAAGAGTAAAAAATTTCAAAATTTACAAAACGGTCTTTTAGTTGTGATTTGTGGTAAACCGAATGTAGGAAAATCAAGTTTGTTAAATGCTATCCTTGGAAAAGAAAGGGCGATCGTTACACCGATTCCAGGGACAACCCGCGACGCTATTGAAGAATTATTTCTTATTGAAGGCTTCCCTTTTCGCTTTGTTGATACAGCAGGTATACGTGAAAGCCAAAACTATATTGAGAAAATTGGAATTAATAAGACCAAAAAATATTTAGAAGAAGCTCATTTAGTCATTGTAATATTTGATCGAAGCCAAGAATTGAATAATGAAGATTATATGTTAGTAGATTTGGTTAGAAAGAAACCCAATATAATAGTATTAAATAAGAGTGACCTGGCTTCAAAGATTGAAATAAAAGATGTTAAAAAACTTTATCCAGAAGAACCGATAATTGAAATATCCGCTCTTTCAGGAAAGGGTATCGATGGATTATTGGATAAAATTATTGAAAAGGTTAAGATAATTAAAGATAATTATGATGAAGATTATTTAGCAATTAACCTCAGACAACAAAACGAACTTTTTAAAACAGCTGCATTTTTAGAGCAAGCCCAAAAATCATTAGAGGAAGGGTTCCCAATTGATCTTATAAGCATTGATATAGATGGAGCTCTTCGATGTTTAAAGAGAATTAGCGGCGAAGATATTGATAAAGATATAGTAAATAGTATATTTACCAATTTTTGCATTGGTAAATAAAGAGATTTTAAAAGATAAAGTATAATTCGATTCTCTGCTAATGCCACCAGGAAAGTATAAATCCTCTCGCTCGTATAAAATGTTGAGTTAAAAATATTTTGTATTTCAATTAAATCCTTTTATTTAAAAAAGCGAGATATTTATTTTAATTAATTTATAAAGGTTTTTTTTGGGGAATACCAATTCGTCTTGGGTAATCTATAGGTGTAGAAGAGGATTTAGAAACAACTATAAAATAGTTCTGTCGGTTAGATAAGGGAATAGGAATACTTAAAATAGATTCTAAGTGACAATTCAACAAGGAAAAGGAATTAGATGAAAGGGATATTTCTTTTTGATAAGAACTGCCCTTAAAAAAGACTGCCTTACCCATCACTTTAATAAAGGGAGTAACTAATTCTAAATTTGTTGATAAAGAGCTTAAGGCACGAGTCATTGCGAAATCAAAATATTCCCGGTATATAGAGTCATGACCTAAAGACTCAGCACGATCACATAAAAAAAAGGAATGCTTAAGATTAAGTTGGCTTGCTACAATTTTTATAAAATTAATTTTTTTATGATTTGAATCAAGATAATAAAAGTGGATATGAGGAAATAAAATGTTTAGTGGTATTCCAGGAATACCAGCACCAGTGCCTACATCAATAGCTGTGTTTATTTCTTTAAGAGGAAAACTGGTTTTTAAAAAAGAGAGACTATCAAAAATGAGATCAACTAAAATATCTACATGCGTTTTAAAACCAGTTAAATTAAAAAGACGATTATTCTTTTCAATCATATTTATAAAAAATAATAATTGATCTTTCTGAGTTGAATTAATTGAAATGTCCAGTTCAATTAGTCCCTTTTCGAGGAGAAAAAGAATTTGTTTATCCACAAGTTATCAACAGTCCTTTTTTTTGAGATAAGTTGTCCATTTATAAAATTTAGAGAATAGTATCTATTGAAAGCACAAAAAAACCTTATTTATCAACAAAAAAATGCTATATAGTTAATATACTTATAATTATAAGGAAAAAAGGAGTAAATTAAACAAAGATATTAAATAGTTATCCACAATTAATTTGCTCAAATTAAAATGTTCCACGTGGAACATTTTAATAATACATAAGTATCTAAATCCGCTAATGTTGTCTATAGTAAAAGATAAAACGAAAACGGTAAAGAGTTGATTATGATAATGAAATATGTTAGTCGTTTATAACTATGATAACGAGTAAAATAATAGAATGAATGTTACTTATAAATAAGAGATTTATGTTACTGCTTTGTCGAACGTTTATTCGATTATCTGTATATTTTTTATAGGCAAGACATCTATACCGGTTTGTCTCACTAAATATAGGTAAAAATACTTATTCAAAAGCAAATCGCCTCTTTTTGTAAATGGGGACAAGGGGGGATTTGAGAGAACCGTAAAAAATTGAATCCCGAACCAACTCCCTTTATCCAAAGGGAGAGGTCAACATAACGGGAAATTGGTTAAAAATGGGTTTTCAGGATAAAATGAAGTTTTGATAGCCTTAGATTTATCATAGGAGAAAATAAAGTCCTTTAAAAAGGAGAAAAGCTAAAATATGTCGATCCAATACGGAGATAGGATTTATATATACATAGATGATGGAAGAGATTATATATTGACTATTCAGGAAGGGAAACAGTTTAGTACTCACCGTGGGAATATATTACATGATGAAATAGCTGGAAGAAGTTATGGTGAAAGTGTATTGACGACAAAAGGCAATAAGGTATATTTATTGCCAGTTGGTATAATAGAAAATATTTACCATATGAGAAGGTCCTCTCAAATCATATATCCCAAAGACCTTGGTTATATCTTGCTTATGTTGGATATAGCCGAAGGTAACCGGGTAATAGATGTGGGATTAGGGAGTGGATCGATGTCAGCTGCTATGGCACGGTTAGTTGGTAATACAGGTAGAGTATATGCTTACGAAAGAAGAGAAGACATGATATCATTGGCGACTCAGAATCTTATTACCTGGAAATTAATTGATAGAGTTACTATTCAGCAGAGAGATATTGAAATTGGTTTTGATGAAAAGGAGATAGATGCTATATTTCTTGATGTGCCTCAACCGTGGGATTATCTTAAACAATGTTGGGACGCTCTTGGGGGTGGTGGAAGATTAGGAATTGTTTCACCTACTGCAGGACAGGTTATGGAGGTCCTGCGTTCTTTGAATAAATTACCATTTATAATAATTGAAGTTTGGGAGAATATGTTTCGCCAATATAAACCGGATCCTTTCACATTTAGACCCTATGATCGTATGGTTGCTCATACTACCTATATGATTTTTACCAGGAAAGTTAACGA
>NZ_DAOLQM010000154.1:0-5168 GCF_035418125.1 Atribacter sp.
CATGAGTTTGTTGGAGAGGTTGTTGAATCAAAAGATGCTTCTTTCCGAGCTGGTCAACTGGCAGCTGTCATGCCGGTAGTTGGATGCGGGGAATGTGAATCCTGTCGATTGGGGAATGTCAATCGTTGCCGAAAAGTTAAATTATATGGTGTTCATATGAATGGAGGATTTGCCGAATACGTCTTGGTCAAAGCCAAAAATTTAATTCCTTTTGAAGAACCGATTCAACCAAATCAAGCGGTATTTTCTGAGCCATTGGCAGTTGGGGTTCACGCCAATCGAATCAATGGAACAAGCCAAAAGGATTCTATTGCTATCATCGGTGGAGGAATAATCGGATCGGTCATTTTAAAAGTAGCCAAGGTCTTGGGAGCCAAATCAATAACGGTTATTGATGTGATTGCTGAAAGATTAGAACGGTCACTTCTATTGGGCGCTCAAGATGTAATCAACAGCTCTCAACATAATTTAAGGGAACTGATAAAAAATCATCACTACGCTGGGAAATATGATAGTGTTTTTGATGTTGTCGGAAACGATGAGACTCTCGATATTGCTTTGGATTTATTAAAACCAGCCGGTAAATTGGTATTGGTGGCAGTTCCTTCAGGAGAGAAGCGAAATATTGATGTATTAAAGATTTTTTCTCAAGAAAAAGTGCTTACTGCATCTCGTACCTATTCCCGAGAAGATTTTATACGAGCGTTGGAACTGATCACAACCCATCAAGTGAACCCCTTAGACTTTATTACTCATGAATATCCTTTCAATTCAATTGATTTTGCTTTAGATCGGGCTGAAAACTCAAAAAATGAAGAGTTAAAAGTCATAGTGAAAATGTGATAAATGGTTAATATGAGGAGGATTAAACTTTGATCCAAATTACTTCTGATCTGGTAAAAAAGATCGCTGAAGAGAGAAATGAAATTTTACAAATTATTCCTTTGGTTTGGGAATATCAACCTTATAATGCAAAATTGATACCGGTGATGGGTCCTGAAGAGAAATACTTAGGTGTGTGGAGCTTGGAAAAGGCTCCAATATTCAAGGATCCCTGGATCGAAAATCAAAAATTCTATAATAATTTTTCCTTTACCATCTATCCTTATAGTTTCGAGAATTATCAACTTTTGTCGCAAGAAATCCTTTCGCTCAAACCGGAAACATGCGGGGTTAAGCTTTCTTTTGGTACTGGAGATCGTTTGGGGTTGGTATCCTCAGCTCATTTAAGTGTTTTAAAAAAATATGAAGTTTTTCCGATTGTTGCTCAGCAGTCTCCAAGGGAATTGAAAAAAACTGGCCGAACCTTTCAATCGGTGTTACTCGATGCTGCTTGGGGAGCTTTTGCAAGTGGATTTCGGGGGAGGTTTGGTGCCGATGCCGACCATATCAAAGACGAATATTATTTGCAGCAGGCAATTCATAGTGGATATAGTTTTTATACCCTGGATGTGAGCGATTATATTGAAAAGGAATTCATGTTCCAATCGGAATGGGATTTAAATCAAACCTATCAAAAAATGAATCCCGATCAACTGGATTTATTAAAAAGATATTTAGGTCGAAGTTATTCTCTGGGTGGCGGTTTTCAAGTTAGTTTTAATGAAGAAAATTTACTCCGAATCGTTCTTTCCTTATATCCAGTTCTGGGTTTTATTGAGCAAATGAATAGTATTCTTGATGAGCGATTAACCAATTATGACCTCGAAATATCTTTAGATGAGGGTGAAGTTCTCACTTCGTACGAAACACATTTTTTCTTGTCGGAAGAGCTTCATCGAAGAGGTGTTGATTTTCAAAGTTTGGCATTGAAATTTCCTGGATCTTTTGAAAAAGGCATTGATTATCGAGGAGATTTAAATCAATTTCGGGAAAATCTCCGGGGACAGGTTTTGATTGCCGAAAATATTGGTGGTTATCGTTTGAGTCTTCATTCTGGAAGCGACAAGATGACGATTTATCCCACCTTTTTTGAAGAAACTCACGGGCTTTTTCATATTAAAACTTCCGGAACGTCATGGCTTAAGGCTTTGGAAACAGTTTCTGTTTTTAATCCGGAATTATTTCGAAAAATTTACACTTTGAGTTGGGAGAATTATTCTGAAAATAGCCGAGACTATCAGGTTTCATTCAAAATTAATGAAATTCCTGCTGATTTAGAATATCTACCGGATAAAAAACTCCAGGATTTTTTAAAGAATGACTCAGTTCGACAACTCCTTCATATTTCCTATGGTTTGATTCTGAAAGAGTATCGAGAAGAACTTTATCAATTCCTTTTTGATTATCGAGAAGACCATTGTCAAAGGGTTGAGGAAAATATTGAAAAACACTTAAAAACTCTTAGGAGTTATTCCTTTGAATAAGGAAAAACCTAAAAATTGTTGGGTTATTATCTAAATAATTACAGAAAAGTCCTTTTTTAGATCAATAAGGAATTGATTAAAAATGAGGAAAAACTTTATTCCACTTTTCTGGAGGCTGTATGTTTATTGATGAGTTTGAACTTTTTTTATTTGATGCGGACGGAGTAATCTATATTGGAGACCAGCTTTGCTTAGGTGCAGCCGAAGTCATTAGTTGGTTACAAAAACGGGGGAAAGGAGTAAGAATTCTTACCAACGATTCACGTTTTTCTCGGGAAGAGATCCAAGAAAAACTATCAAGAATGAATATTTTTTTAGATAAGGAAGATATCATTACCGCTTCTTGGTGCGCAGCCTACTATTTACATAAAATGAAAGCATCTAAAGTATTGGTGGTGGGAACCGATGCTTTAAAAAGAGAAATCACTGAAATGGGAGTTACCCTTGTTGATGATTCCCCCGAAGCAATTGTCATAGGATTTAATGAAGACTTAAAATTAAAAGAGATCCAACAAGCTATTCGCTATGTTGAACGGGGAGTTGCTTTTATTGCAACCAATGGTGATATCTCATATCCAACTCCACAGGGAAGACAACCGGCAACCGGTTCAATAGTGAGATTGATAGAAAATGTTACTGGAAGAAAAGCTTTTATTGTTGGGAAACCGTCAGCTTTAATTTTTCAGATTGCCCAAAATGGTTATTCCCCTGAAACAAGAACGATTATGATTGGTGATAGTCCGGAAATTGATATTTTAGGAGCTCACCAGGTGAATATTCCAGCGGTTTTGGTTTCAGCTCAGTTGATTCAGTATCCTACCTTGCGAGATTACCGTATTCCTGATGGACAAGTCAATAATCTTTTTCAGCTGCTTGAAGAATCGTTCCAGCTGTATCCCTGGAAGAAGCCGGATTTTCCCTGGCCAGAGAAGATCGAAGTAGCCGTTGCAGCATTCATTCTTAATAAGAATAAACAGATTTTATTGATTAAAAGAAAGGATAATTCTTACTGGGCACTACCGACTGGTAGAATGGAACGAGGTGAAACTCTTGAAGAAGCGGTTATTCGTGAAATAAAGGAAGAATTAAACCTTAAAATTAGAGTAAAGAATTTGGTGGGTCTCTATTCTCACCCTTCGGATCAGGTATTAAGTTATAACGTTGGAGAAATCATTCAGTTTGTTACTGCTTGTTTTTTTTGCGAGTTAGAAGAAGGAGATTTGAGAAATAACCAAACCGAAATTTTAGAATCCGGATTCTATTCGATTTCAAAATTTCCTCAACCGATGGTTTATTCTCACCAGCGATGGATCGAAGATGGAATGAGGAACCAAAGATCGGCGGTATTTCGCTAAGTATTTATACTGCTAAATGACATCATATTTGAGCAGGAACATGCACCTCATTCTTGATTAATGTCCATAATAAGAAAGATATATAGGATTTCTCTTATGATAGAAGACATGGGTAAAGGTGCGCTATTAAAACATTAAAATACATTTTGAGAAAGCCTAAGGCCAAAGGAGGTTTAATGATGAAAGCATTGAATTTTTTGGTTATCCTGTTTTTAATCGGTTTTCTCATAATAATTTTAGGAGGAAACCAAAGTGTTCAAGCTTCCATTGAAACCATTCAGGTTGTTGCATCAATTTCTCCTTTAGCTGATTTGATGACTCAGGTGGGGGGTGAAAGGGTTAAAGTTCACCTCCTGGTGCCGAATGGTGTGAGCCCACACACCTTTGATCCAAAACCATCAGATATAAAAAAACTGGAGCAAGCTGATTTATTTTTTATTGTTGGTTTGGGTCTTGAAATGTTTGCCTATGATATGGCTCAAGCGGTAGGAAATAGTCTTGAACTCATCGAAGTAGGGAAAGTGGTTGAAACCATAGACGACCATGAGGAAAATGATCATGAACATCAGTTTGGGAATCCCCATGTTTGGGTATCATTACAAAATCTTTCGATTTTAGCAGAGTCGGTAGCCGAAGCACTAATAAAGATTGATCCCGATAATAAAGAAATTTATTTAAAAAATGCTCAATCATATATAGAACAATGCCAGCAATTGGATCGGTGGTTTAGTGAAAAAATAAAAAATTCAAAAACCCGTCATTTTATTGCAGCCCACTCTGCTTGGGATTATTTAGCCCGGGATTATAACCTCGTCCAAATAGGTGTTATTGAGGAAAAACCCGGAGAAGAACCGTCTCCTAAGAAAATCAAAACTCTCATTGATGACCTAAAAAGTTCAGAGAGCCCAGTGATTTTTGCCGAACCCCAATTAAGTCAAAAAGCGGCACAGATTTTAGCTCAAGAAACAGGAGTCAAGGTTATTATCATTGATCCCCTTGGTTTATATCCTGATGTACCTTTCCTTAAGACTATGGAGGATAATTTGGAAAAAATTATAGAAGCAATGAAATAGGTTGTATAAACCACTCGATTGGATCCCTTAACATAGGAGAAAACATTGGTAATTAGAACCTTTCAATTTCGTCATTTTCTGATAGGATAGATATTGAACAACCTCTTTCAATATTTCAGATAAATAAGTCCACTTTTTCAGTTTCATGTTGTCAAGATAGAAAAGTTTTCATTAAAAAATTAAATCATATTATTATTTCTCTATTATTTTTTTAAGTAAGGATTAAATTAGAAATATTTTTAAACTATTTGAAATAGCGTCTATGAGAAATCCTATGTATTGAGGTTCTTCCGTCTTTGATTGGATTATATACAATTGCCAAACCTAATCATCGTATATTTCACAGCGATGGAACATTGCAATGGATTTGGAAA
>NZ_DAOLQM010000155.1:0-5162 GCF_035418125.1 Atribacter sp.
TCGGGGAGGGCATCCTGAGCAACACTGAGAGTAACCATTGAAAGCACCAATGACAATGCAATTAACAATATTCTGGTAAACATTTTGAATTGCATAGATATTATATCCTCCTTATTAATACATATTATGAAAAAAGAATTAATCGAATAACTGCTAAAGCATTAATTGGAATCTTTTCATTATTTCTTAAGTTCAACGAAATTATCTGTTTTTAATATTTCCTTAAGAAATTTTAGACTTCCTTTTTAATCCCGTCAATTCAAATTTATATTATATTATTTATTATGTTATAGTATTTTAAAAGAACAATATAAAGGTAGGATCTTTTTTTAAAGGAGAAGAGCCACTTGAATTCGATCGAACATTTATTTAGTACAAATGAAATAAAAACTCTGGAAAATATCGTTGATACAGCCATAAAGGTATCAAATGCCCAAACTGGTTCATTATTGTTAGCTCGTGATGATGGAAGCTTGTTTATTGCTGCTGGCAGAGATTTGTTAGATAAGTATATCGGATCACGAGTAGAACTGGATAAAAAAACAGTATCAGGATATGTGTTTAAAACCGGAGAGCCTTTCATTATCGATGACAAAAACATTAGCCAATTTTCTCGCCGTAAAGAAAGAAAGAGTTATTCAATTTCTCTTCCCATCAAAAAAACCACCAATCGGGTGGTCGGAATTTTAAATTTAAATCGAACGGATAAATCTTTTGAGAAAAAATCTATTCCACAATTAGAAGCATTTGCCACCAATATTGCGATATTATTAGAAGAAAATAATCTCCGCCAAGATCGAGAACGGATCATTATTGTTCTTTCGGAGATCATTGAACTCTTTTCGTCTTTGTGCTGTAATGATAACTTTAATGCTGTTTTTGAGAAAATTTATTATGCAGTGAAGATTTTAACTGGAGTAAAAAGGGCTTCGGTGTTTAAGCTCTCTAAAAAAAGGCCTTACTTAGTTTTTGCAAAAGAATGGCCAAGAAAAATGAATTGGAAGAAGTTCGATAATACAAGACAACAAGTGCAAAACCTTATTGATCAAAAGAAAGTAACACTCATTAGTGATAAAGCAAAAACCCAGCTTCTTTTTATTCCTTTAATTTCTGATAATCATCCTCCTTTTTTATTTGTTGGTATTATCGAAAAAGACATTGATATCATCGATTATTTAGTTCTTTCCATTATTGAGAATATGGGAAATTCAACCTTAGAGAATATTACACTCTTTAAAAACAGTAAAAAGCTTACCCAGGAAAAAGAACGTAATCGCTTTGCAAGAGAGCTTCATGATGGATTGGCACAAATATTAGCATCGACTCAGATTTATTTGCATTTTTTAGAAAACACTATACCGAAAGAAAGTCAGAATGAAATGGAAATTTTAAATAAAATCAAATCATTAAATACTTTAGGGATTGAAGAATCGCGTTTTATTCTTTCTGAACTCAAGGGTAAACCGATCACAACTACTCAGTTTAAGGAGAAAATTGACGAAATCACCAGTCTTTTTATCATTCCGGGAAATAAGATTCATATTAATTATCGGGTGGAGATGAAAGAAATCCCCTATCGAATATATAAAATGATTTTAAAAATATTGCAAGAAGCTTTATCAAACATTCAAAAACATGCTCAAGCCAATAAAATTAATATTCATATCACCAATAGTAAACGCCAAATGATTCTTTCCGTAGAAGATAATGGAGTAGGTTTTGATCCGCAGATTATTGATGAAAAAGGTTCTGAACATTTTGGTCTACAAAATCTTCGAGAAAGGATAAGAATTTTAAAGGGTAAATTAAAGATTGATAGCAAACCAGGGAGTGGAACTAAAATTATGGTGAAAATTCCTTACGAAGAAAATGATTCAAGCTTAGCCTGGGAAGGACAAAAGGAATGAAAATACGAATTGCCCTCGTAGATGATCATCCAATTTTTTTAGCAGGTTTGAAACGACTTTTAGAAAGTAGTGAATCCTATGAGGTTAGCTCGATAGCTAATAGCTATAAAGAAGCGTTGGAAAAGATTAACTTCAATAATATCGATATTGCTTTAGTTGATGTTAATATGCCCGGTGCAAGTGGTATTGAACTACTAAAAGCAATCAAACAAAGGAGTAGCAACTGTCGGGTAGTTATGTTGACCATTGAAGAAGATGAGGAAACAATATACCGAGCAATGAAAGAAGGTGCTCAGGGCTATATTTTAAAGCAGGACTCTCCCGAACGTTTATTAAAGAGCATTCAAGCCTGTGTAGATGGAGAAATTTTGTTAAGCAATCAAATTTATTCGAAAGTAGTGGAAAGGATAAGAAAAGTTAGCCCTCCCGAAAGTGCTAAGTCGATAATATTTTCTACTTTAACCGTTCGTGAGATTGAGATTACCCGATTGATCGTTCAGGGAAAAAGTAACCCCGAGATTGCTCAATCTTTATTCATAAGTGAAAGCACAGTAAAGAATCATATTAGTAATATACTTCATAAATTGGAAATGAAAGACCGGGTAGAACTTGCTATCTTGGCAGTCCGAGAAGGCATTGGTTAAACTTCTTGACAACCTTGCTATAATTCCTATGGTTTTTAGTGAAATTAATAAATCTTCGAGGGTGACCTACTCATGTTAAAATCGGTTCTTTTTGATATAGATGGAACAATTACTGATACCAATCCAATTTTTTTGGATGCGATCGTACAGACTCATTATGAAATGACTGGTCAACAAAAGAATCGTGAGTTTTTTCATTTTTCGTTGGGTATTCCCAGCCCAGTTACCCTGGGAATTCTTGATATACCTCAGGAGTTTAGGATGCTTTACATCCAGCGATGGCAGGAACATATTAAAGAAAAAATGCACAAAGTGGTCCTCTTTCCAAGGATTGTTACGGTTCTTGAGAGTTTAAGAGAATGGGGGCTATCCATGGCCTTGGTTACATCGAAAGTTCGTTCGGAATTTTCCTTTCAGTTTGATTCATTTGGACTGAATCATTTTTTTCAAGCCATTATCTGTGCAGATGACGCGTCTCGCCCCAAACCCAATCCAGATCCATTGTTTGAAGCCTGTTCTCGTTTGGGAGTGAAACCTCGAGAGGCTATTTATGTGGGTGATAGCCGGTACGATATTATGGCTGCTAAGGCAGCTGGTATTCCATTTCTTTTTGCATCTTGGGGATCGATTGACCCTAATTCGGTTTTAGAGCTTCATCCGGAATTTTATCTTAAAGAACCAATTGAAATTTTAGATGTGGTTCAAAAGAAAACCCAGGTGGAAATTCCTACTCAACTGAATTACCAGAATATGTAAAGACGGAATTTCTTTTCACAGGTTATTTAAGTATGATTGCGGTTGAGATTTTCCTTTCTCCAGCTAGATCAGAAGGCCAATTAAGAATTTTTCCCTGGAGATAAAAGGTTACCGAACCACCACCATCAAGGTTGAGAGCATCAGTTACCTGATAGTTCTTTAATTCTTCAACTAACTCAAGGATTGTTAAACCCGAACTATGACCAGGACGACGACCATCGACGGCAAGAAAGAGAATTTTACCTTCTTGGGTTTGTCCAATAACAGCTCGTGGATGTTTATTTTCGACAATTTCTTTACGAAATTCGCCAAAAGGACCAGGTAAACCATTTTGGAAAAGAAGAGGACCACTACTGAGTATGTATTCAACTCTCAACCATTTTTCCATGTCTCTAGTTTCGGGAAGGATGGTTATTTTTATTGATAGAGGAGTTCCTGGATAGAGATTTTGTAACATCCAATCAGCCCCTTCGCCTTTTCCTTGAAGGATAAATCCACCTTTGGGTATAGAGGTTTCGCCATTAGTTCGAGATGTAACTTGAACAAGTCCGTTTAGTACAACAGTTTCAACCCCCTGAGTTCGAGGAGTCTTGCCATTATAACTATCATCGAAAAGAACAACTTCATTCCCCCGATTGGGACGATTAATCCCATGAATAGCGAATCCTTTTTGGTTGGGAAGAGAAGCAGATATATTAAGATGAACCATTCCAAAAACCAATTCTTTATCCTGAGTGATTCCAAATGAATACCATCCCTCTTGGGGATCGCTCAAGACCTTTCTCTTGATCATCAAAATTCCAATTGGATCGCCTTCTTGGCTAAAAAAACCAGCATTAACAGCAAAAAAAGCATTTTTTTGACTGGCTATAATGCTCATTTTTTCCCTTTCGAGTATTTTGTCGTGAGCTAGGACCACTTCGGGAGTATAAGTTGAAATATTAGGATCATAGAGTAAAGCTAAGGAAAAAACTGCTCCACCTTCAACCTTTAAATCAGATGTACTCACGGTATTTTTTTGTGTAACTGGGACACTGGGAAAACCTTGTTTGTTGAGTTTTTCTTGAGTTGAAGAAATCTCTTGAGCCGGGAAAGGACCAACTCGTACCTTAAAAAGTGATTGTTCTTCAACGATTGAGGTATTATAACCAAGCTCTTTTAAAAAGGTTGAAGTATTTTCAGCACGAAAACGCTCACTGAAAGCACCAACCTGAAGATATACAGTTGGTCCTGAGGAAGATGTGGAAGAGAGAGAAATTGGTTCACCAAACCCCCATTTTTTAACCATAAGCATTATTCCTGGTTCTATGATTTTCGAGGATTCATAATAAATATTCCCTTGTGAATAGGTTTTTAATTTTTCCTTTAAAAAAGAGAATTCTTTGGGTGTGAGTGGATCATGAGGCCGGAAAAGACCTTGAGCATCACCGGAAAATAAGGGTGGATTGAGTTGAGTGGAGAGAATAACAACCTTTTTTTCATCTTCATTTAAATTTTGAATATCCTGGAAAGGGACATATCCGGCATCAAAGTAATCGTACAAATCGTTGTATGAAAGAGCATCAATTATGGTTTGAGCAGCATCAAGACGGGTAACGAATTGAGTATTGGATCGATTTTGATTAATTACGATTGAAGGCCCTAAGATATTTTTTAGCGAAGTGATGAAATCACTCCATGATAATCTTGATTCTGCAGTCAACCCTGGCAAGCTGACAGCTATAATTAGGAATAATAGAACAATTAAACGAATGGTTAGATTTTTTTTCATATCGCATCCCTATTTACTAATATTCATTCTTTAAAAGAGTTCCCATCGTCATAGATTAACAAATACAGCAAAAAAATTCAAACC
>NZ_DAOLQM010000156.1:0-5152 GCF_035418125.1 Atribacter sp.
AGATTCTCACGTCGCATAATATGCTCCTCAGAATGACGGAGTGGGTGAATGAGATTCTCACGTCGCATAATATGCTCCTCAGAATGACGGAGTGGGTGAATGAGATGACCGTGTCGTTCAACCAATGAACGGTTGAACTCCTCGCAACGACGGATTTAGATAGGCATTATCATATTCTTCTGGTGCTACCTACTGGCATAAACTTCTATCCTTTTTGTCAGTTATATGCCTTTTCCTTACTTTAAAAAAGAAAACCTTCATATCATATCGCTTCATGGTTTTATGGTTTCATTTTGTATTCTAGTTCTGCAATCCCCTTTGGGGTTGTCGTAGGATGTGAAGTTTTTGAGTTATTTTTATTTATTATTTTTTTTAATTTTAGTTTCTCAACTTCTCCGTTATCGTATAATTCAAAAGATGATAAAATTTCAATATTAATTATTTATAACTATTTCAAGATGAATGTATAGAAAACGTTAACAAATTTAAATTTGTTTGTCAATAATTAAATTATGTTATATTATTTTGCATATAGTTATAGATTATAGAAAACGTTTTCAAATAGAGGAGACAAAGAATGCCCTCGATTAAAGAAGTGGCTCGTTTAGCAGGGGTATCAATCACCACCGTTTCTCGAGTAATAAACAACAAAGGATCAGTTAGTAAAGAAAGTGTCGATAAGGTTTGGGAAGCTGTTCATTTACTTAATTATCAACCCAACCTCTTAGCGCGGAGTTTGCGTAGTCAACAATCAAAACTTCTTGGGCTTTTAGTGCCAGATATTAGAAATTCTGTTTTTGCTATAATTGCCAAACATACCGAAGAAATAGCTTCCAAACGAGGTTATAACCTCATTATTTGTAATACTGGTGAAGATGCTGAAAAGGAAAAAACTTACCTGGAAATTCTTCTTCAACGTCAAGTGGAAGGAATAATTTTTTCGCGAGTATCAGATGAAAGCTTGCTCTTCAAAACTCCCCAGCTATTAAAGGTTCCTTATATAGTCTTAGATAGAACCATGGAAGTTGAAGAAGCTCCAACGATAAAATTAGATAATTATTCAGCCGGTGTTTTAGCCGCTTCTCATCTTTTAGAATTAGGACATCAGAAATTTGCCTGTATTTCTGGACCACTAAAGATTAAAATATGCCGTGAAAGGCTCTCGGGTTTTTTGGATACATTAGGGAAAAAAGATTTAAAAATCAGAAAAGAATTTATTCAAGAAGGTGATTTTAAAATTGAAGGCGGAAGAAAAGCCATGGAAAATCTCTTGGTTTTTCCCCGTGATGAGTACCCAACCGCCATTTTTATAATGAACGATTTAATGGCTTTTGGAGCAATTCAAATAGCAAAAGAAAAAGGCCTGTCCCTTCCCGAAGATATTTCCATTGTTGGTTTGGATAATATTCCTCTTTCCGAAGTGTTTTCTCCACCTTTAACAACAGTGGCCCAGCCTTTTGATGAAATGGCGAAAGAAGGAGTTAACCTTCTCTTAAAACTCATTGAAAATAAAAAAATTCGGAAAAAATTAATCGTTATCCAACCCAAGTTGATAATAAGAAGCTCGGCAATTCCTATAATAAAATAATTCGATCTAATCTTAAGGATTAAGGACTATGAAATAGTGCTGATAATCCTGGTCTTCCACCCTGATTAAGGATTTGGTTCAGTCGATCATAAAAGTAAAATTCTTTTTTCTTTTTTAAATTTTCTTGTCATTTCAAGCAAAAATGAGTGTTTCATTTTTTAAAATCGCTTAACCAATACCCCTTCGCTCCCCTTCTGAAATTTGACAAAAGAAGACGCATCATTTAATATAATAATTACCACGGATTCTGAGGAACGTAAGACCGGAGGGTTAGAAAAAAGAACTTTTAACCGCAAGGAAAAAGGTTCGAAGTTTTTCCGAGAGGAAAAATGGAAGTCTGATCCTGAAACACTGAAGAAGTTTATGAATAATAACCTTCCCAGTGAGATGAAGGCAAAAAGGTTCGTTAGAGTCCGTGGTTTTTTTATGGCCTTTTTTTTAGAACAAAAAACTATTTATTTAGACGAACTGCTAACCATCATTATTCCTCATAATGCTGTTGAACAATAAGAAAAGTACTTATTTATAGTTTATGAGGAATACCCAAGATTCCTCATAAACTAAACTCTCCCATCAAAGAGATAAAAGAAGAAATAAATATACTAAGGGGCGCAACGAATTGCGACCCTACGTTAATAAACATTCTTTCGTAAAGGATTGGTCTTAAAATAATATCGCAAAAACCTTACTTCTTACAAAACCAAATAACTATATAAAAGAGCTCGAGGAAGATGGAAAGGTCCTTTCCATAAATTCCCTTTTAATGTGTGCGAAATCGAACCGTCTCGATGAAGATAGCCATACCATTCACCGTATTCTTTATCCGGAAAATGAGCGAAGCTCCACTCATGAATTTTAATAAACCATTGGGCGTACTTCTCGTCTCCTGTTAGTTCATATGCTAATAGCAAGGCATAGAGAGCCTCGGTGTGTGGCCACCAAAGCTTCATGTCCCACTCAAGCTGGTCAAGGGGTCTATTAGCTAAATCGACAAAATAGAAAAGACCACCGTATTCTTCATCCCAACCTAATCGAAGCGACCAATCTAATATTTCTAAGGCTCTTTTAATAATATTTTTATCTTTAAGCTTTTGTCCTTCCCGCAAGCAAAACCAAGCTGATTCAATCGCATGACCAGGATTGACACAACGTCCTTCTGGTCCAGGAATCATTGATCCATCTGAATTAACATTTTCAAGTAAGGCTTGGACATCATCACGAGCGTGAACCCAAAGTATTTCGCCCAGATATTTTTTCATCACTGGTTGGTATCTATCATCCGGGACTATCTCTCGAAGCTCCTGAGTTGTAGCTACCATGATCATAGGAATAGCATGACCTTTTACCGGATAATTTTCGTATACAGTATTCGATCCAATTTTTTCCGGATTATCAAGTAATGAAACGAGGTTCCAATAGGTTTTTACTGCTTGTTCTAATGACAACTCATCCCCGGAAGCTTTAGCATAATGAGCTAAACCAATAATTAAAAATGTTTCGGAAAAAATGCTCCAAGGTTTATTGATGGGCTTTCCATCCTGAGTTAAACGGAAAAACGCCCGGCCTGATTCATCAAAAGCAAATTTTTTTATAAAATCCGCACCAAGGCGAGCCGCATACAACCAATCCGGGTTTTTTTCAATATGATTGTAGAGTTTTGAAAATAACCAGGTAGCTCGACCTTGCACCCAAACTGATTTATCTTTTCCATAAGGAGTTCCCTCTCTATCAAGTTGGCTAATAAAACCACCAAACTCTTCATCTAAGGAGTATTTCAACCAGAAAGGAATAACGTTATCAAAAAGCTCTTTCCGGTATAGATCCTTTATTTTTTTTCTATCAAAGTTCATAAATATACCCTCCTTTTTTCTTTTTTTATTCTTTGACTGCTCCAAATGCCAATCCTTTTACAAAATTCTTTTGAATAATAAGGGCGAATATCAAAACTGGAATTATGGCCAAAACTCCCATACCAGTCATTTGTCCCCACTCCAATCCTCTATCGGTAATAAAACCAGAAATGACGACCGGTACAGTTTGAGCCCGGTAAGTCGTTAAAATTACTGCGAATAAAAATTCATTCCATGCCAGGATGAATGAAAAAACAGCTGCTACGACTAAACCGGGTATTGATATTGGTATCACAACTCTCACGAATCGTTCAAAGAAAGTGGCTCCATCCATGATGGCTGATTCTTCGATACTGCGAGGAATATCTCCAAAAAATCCAAGAAGAATCCAGATTACAAAAGGAAGATTAAAACTAGTATAGGTGATGGACAGTGCTAACCTGGTATCTAAAAGACCTAATCTTTGTATAATCATAAAATAAGCAATGGCAGTGCAGACTGCCGGGTACATTCTAGTCATGAGAATCCAATATACCAAAAAAATGCCTAGTTTAAATGGAAATCGTACTCGAGCCAAGCTGTATGCAGCAAATCCACCGAACACTGTCGCCATTAACGTTGAGCTTAGGGCAATAATGACGCTGTTAATAAAATATGGTAAAACTCCATTAACTTGTAATATTGATCGATAATGGTTCAATGTTATATTCTTTGGAATCCATACTGGTGGATAAGTAAAAATGTCAACTGGATTTTTTAACGATGTAGTAAATAGCCAAAAAAGAGGGATTAGGACCTGGGATAAAGCAATGAAGATAACCACATATTCAATTATCCTTTTGAAGTAGTTTTTTCCTTGGCGGGCAGCAATTTGCCTTTTCATTTCTTTATTCTATCCTTTTTTCAACCTGTACAAATTTTTTAGCAATTATATAGGATATTACAAAAATACAAATTAAAAATATCCAAGATTGAGCGGAGGCTTCTGTTATATCGAAATATTTTAAGCCTTTTTTATATATTCGAAGGCTTAAAACTTCAGTAGCCAAACCCGGTCCCCCATAAGTAAGAACATAAATGGAATCGAACATTTTAAAGGCATCCATTAACCTTAATAGCAACGTAACAGCAATAACTGGTTTGAGGAGAGGCATGGTGATATATCGAAATATTTGAAGACCACTGGCCCCATCTATTCTAGCTGCCTCAAAAGGGGTATCAGATAAAGATTTCAATCCTGCAATCAACGTTAGCATAACAAAAGGAGTCCAAGTCCAAGTTTCAACTATAATTACCGCAACTTTTGCCCATATTGGATGTTGAAGCCATGGTTTATCAATACCTATTTGGGCAAGACCCAACTTGAAAATACCATAATCAGGGTTGAACATTAAACGCCAAAGAACACCCACTACCACTGGAGCAATAATATTTGGGATAAGTAGGATTGTTTGCCAAAGACGAAAACCTTTTCTCTCCTGGGAAAGAATGAGAGAAAGCATTAAACCTATTAATAGTTGGAGGCCTAAGGATACTGAAACAATTAATATGGTATTCCAAGCAGCGGTGAGAAATTCTCCGTCTCTAATACCAGTTGAATAATTTTGTAGTCCAACGAATTGAATTGGTTGTCCAGGTCGTAAAAGGTTTAAATTTGTAAAACTTACACCAAGGGAATAAGCAAGCGGAATGAGAGAAGTAATGCTCAAAAAAA
>NZ_DAOLQM010000157.1:0-5127 GCF_035418125.1 Atribacter sp.
CCGAACCCTGAAGCTCGAGATTTTTGACCAATCGACTCAAGACTATTATATAAACCACAATATTCCCTTTGGTCAGGCAATCATTACCTTCAACGGATTAGATGGTGCTGGTCACCCTATCGCTTTAAAAAAAGCTATTTCTATCAACGCCGATATGATTGATGACAGCTTGCAGGATGAAATTGATCAACAGATCCAGGAAATCATTCAAAATCAAGGACAAAATCCGGGCTCATCCTGTTCTTCTTGTTCTTAATAAATGAATATTGCACTTATTGGTTTTATGGGATCAGGGAAGACGACCATTGGTAAAAAATTAGCTCGCCAGTTAGGGTGGACTTTTCTTGATAGCGATGGGTTAATTCAGCAAAAGGAAAATTGCTCTATACCAGAGATTTTTGCACAAAAGGGCGAAGTGTATTTTCGAGAATGCGAGAAGTCGGTTTTAACCGAAGTGGCCGAGTTAAAGAAGGTTGTGTTAGCAACTGGTGGGGGGCTTCCCATTGGTGAAGATAATTGGAAGATCCTTCGCCAAAGTTTTTTTACCGTTTATTTAAAAGCTCATTTTGATGAACTTTTTTTGAGGATAACTGGGGATCCAATCCGCCCATTGTTACAAAAATACCCTACCAAAAATCAACTCAAAGAGCTTTATTTGAGTCGAGTGGATTGGTATGAAAAAGCTCATGTTATAATTGATACGTCTCAAAAAAAGCTGGAAAGAATTATTGGAGAAATTATTGAACGTGCGCGTCCTTTCTATACAAACCAAAACTAAGCATTACCCGGTTATTCTCCTTCCGTCACTTTTTACCACATCTGACTGGTTGAATCAGGTCCAATTTCCATCCCGAAAGGTGACCATAGTAACCAATTCTACCGTAGGGCCGCTCTATGCACAAAAAATTATAAAGATACTGAAAGAAAAGGATTTTATTCCTTCAATGGTGACCATACCGGACGGTGAGGAGTATAAACAGCTGAATACTGTTGAGAAGATCTACCACGAGTTATTAAACCAGGGTTTAGATAGAAAGGGATTTTTAATTGCTTTGGGCGGCGGAGTGATTACCGATATCACCGGTTTTGTCGCCTCAACCTATTTACGTGGTATACCTTATTTCCAAATTCCCACTAGTCTTTTAGCCCAGGTTGATAGCTCGGTTGGTGGGAAAACCGGAGTAAACGTCGAAGAGGGAAAAAATTTAATCGGTACTTTTTATCAACCCGACGGAGTTATTATTGGGCTTGATTTTTTACAATCTTTACCCGACCGCGAATTCCGAGAAGGCTTGAGTGAAGTGATTAAAGCATCTTTGCTTAAGGGAGGAGAATTTTTTGAATTTTTTCGAAAGAATATATCGATGATTCTTGGACAAGATCAAAAAACTCTGGAAGAGGTTATTTATCAATCGATTCAATTTAAGGGAGAAATCGTTCAAGAGGACGAAAAAGAAAGTGGAGTAAGGAGTATCTTAAATTATGGCCATACTTTAGGGCATGCTTTTGAAAAAACCCTTGGGTATGGAGCTCTTCGTCATGGTGAAGCTGTAGCAGTTGGGATGATAGGAGCAGCTATGGTCGCTGAGAAAATGGGCATGATATCTACTGATTTGGTAAATATTCATCAAAAGTTGCTGGTGAGATGTGGGTTGCCTACATCATTTCCTTATTCAGTCAAAGCTGATAGCTTTATTCAATCCTTGTTAAAAGATAAAAAAAATGTGAGTGGAAGCTTGAGGATGGTCCTATTAAAAGCCATTGGCAAACCAGTGTACTCGACTCCGGTGGAAATGGGACTTGTTCTTGATATTTTGCCACAGTTAGTTGAGGTGGAACCATGAATCAAAGATTGCTCTTTATTTTTGGTCCAAATCTGAATCTTTTAGGTGAGCGAGAAACCAGCTTATACGGTTCAATGAGTTACGATACTTTAATCATGAAAATTGCCGAAGAAGCTAAAAAAAGAGGGGTACAAACAGAATTTTTTCAGTCCAACCACGAAGGCGAGATCGTTGATAAAATACACCAGAAAAGAAAAGAAATTGATGGTATAATTATCAATCCGGGAGCGTTAACACATTATAGTATAGCTGTTCGAGATGCTCTTAGTGCTGTAAAAATTCGATCAATTGAGGTACACCAGTCAAACATCTATGCCAGGGAAGAATTTCGTCACCATTCAGTAACGGCACCGGTATGTTGGGGTCAAATTAGTGGTTTGGGTTGGATTGGTTATATCTTAGCTATGGATGCTCTCATCATGAAAGGAAAGGAAGAAGCGATACGTCTGGCTTAATGATAAGGATCGGAAAAATATGGAAACCAATCGAATAAAAAAACTCCAAGAGAATATGAAAAATAATCGTGATATTCCTTTTTTGTTGACTGATCTATCCAACATTTTTTACCTGACCGGTTTTACCGGATCAAGTGGATTTTTGATAGTATTTCCCGACCGACCTCCGGTTTTTCTCTGTGATGGCCGCTATACAACTCAGGCAAAGAAGGAGTTTATAACTTCCACCGAAATCGTCGAATTTAATACCGATGTCTATAAAAGAATTGCCGATATCCTCACATCAAGTGGTTTTCAAACGGTTTATTTTGAGACGAGTCTCAGCTATCAAAGTTATCTCAATTTAAAAGAAAAAAACCTTGAACTGGTTCCGGTTCCCAATTGGTTAGAAGAAATGCGGATGATCAAATCACCCAGAGAACTTGAATTGATTGAAAGGGCGCTGCACCTTTCTGAAAAAGCCTGGGAAGCAGTGAGCCCAATGATTCGCCCTGGAATCAAAGAAAAAGATTTTGCTTTAGAATTGGATTATCAAATGATCAAAGCTGGCGGAGATTCAATTGCTTTTTCAACTATAGTGGCGAGCGGAGAAAGGTCAGCTCTTCCTCATGCTCAACCAACCGACGAGAGAATGGAAGCAGGAAGCTGGTTGGTAGTCGATTGGGGAGTTCGTTATCAAAAGTATTGTGGTGACATTACCCGCACGGTTCCTGTCGGCTGTGTTGAGGACCTCTGGTTTGAGGAAACCATCCAATTATTGAAGGAAGCACAGCAAATGGCTCAGGAATTTATTCGGGATGGTGTGCGTGCTGCTGACGTTGAACGGACAGTTCGTAATTTTCTCAATCAACATAAAATTGAGCAATATTTTACTCACAGTTTGGGTCATGGAATTGGAATTCAAGTTCATGAATCACCTCGATTAAGTAATAATAGTGAAGTTATTCTTCGAGAAAACATGGTTGTAACGGTGGAACCGGGAGTTTATATCCCTGGGAAAGGTGGGATAAGACTGGAAAATATAGTTGTGGTTGAAAAAGAATCCTGTCGAATTTTAAATAGGCTTCCGGTAATTTTGTAAAGGTAAATTTAAGAAATTGATGAAAAGGGCTATTTAAGACTTTTTTTGATTCATAGGAGGTTTTATAGTGGCTGATATTATATCCAATACTGATCTTCGAGTTGGGACCTGTATCGATGTTGATGGTACATTATATATTGTTACCGCTTTTCAACCAGCAAAATTTGGAAAATGGAGTTGGGTGACCAAAACCAAACTTCGAGATATAAATAGCGGTTTTATCGTCGAGAAAGTTTTTAAACCGGGAGACAAAATCGTTAGAGCCATCCTCGAAGGGAGACAAGCTCAGTATATGTATAAAGATGATGGAGGTTTCCATTTTCTCGATCAAGAAACCTACGAAGATGTTCTGCTGCCTGACGATTTGGTTGGCGAAGCCAGTGATTTTCTGGTAGAAAATATGATGGTTGAAATCTTGATGTATGGAGATAAACATGTAACTATAAATCTTCCCTCCTATGTCGAATTAAAAGTAGTTGATGCTCCTCCAGGAATCAAAGGCGATACTGCCTCGGGTGGTTCAAAACCAGCTACACTTGAAACCGGCATCGTTGTTCAAGTCCCTTTGTTTGTGAACATTGGGGAGGTCATTCGAGTAGATACTCGTACTCGGGAATACTTAGAGAGAGCTTAGGAGGGCCGATATTGAAGTATGTTGATATCCATTTGTCAGAAGGAAAAATTGAATATTCTCATCGGGTTTTATTGAAATTGATCGAGGACATCGTTCTTCAAGTATCAGGTATTGATTCTTTAGAAAAACAACCCGATGAAAGCATCAAGATCGAAACCAAAAAAGAATCTTTAAATATTTCTCTTTATCTCAATTTTACTTTAGAAAAGAGGGTACCAGAAGTAGCTTGGGATGTCCAAAAAAGCCTCAAAGATAACTTTGAGAAAAAAACCGGACTAAAGGTAGATCGAATTGATATTTTTGTCCAAAAATTTTCATCCGTTGGACTGAATGAAAATTTTGAGAATTTATTTTTTGAATCATCGGCACCGGAGCTGAAGGTCAATTATGCGCCGTAAAGTGAGAGAAACCGCTCTGCAGGTTTTATTTCAAATGGATCTCAGGAAAAAGCCACTTTCTGAAATCCTATCGGTATTTAAAATACCCTTGAATTGGAAGGATGATGATCGGAGCTTTTTCCTTTCACTGGTTCGGGGAGTAGAACAAAACTTGCCTGAAATTGAACGTATCATTTCTGCTTATAGTTTGGAATGGCCTTTATATAGGATGCCAACTATTGATCGAAACCTATTAAGGATGGCAGTTTTTGAAATGTTTTATTTATCTGATATATCGGTTGGAGTATCGATCAACGAAGCAGTAGAATTGGCTAAAAAATATAGTACCAACGATTCGGGCAAATTCGTCAATGGTATTTTAGGGAAATTGGCTCGAAGTTCTGAAACCGAGTTTAAATCTTTGGGGGTTAATAAAAAAGAGTAATGGATATCATACAATATATCAACGAAAACGCCATTCTTTTAGACAATCATTTGGAACAAAGACTTTTTTTCCCGGAGGCTCCAACCCGATTAATGGAAGCTCTTCGGTATGGAGTTATTGGAGGAGGAAAAAAGCTCCGAGCATCTTTGTGCCTGGCAACCGGTGAGGCTTATGGTATTAAGCGTGAAGACCTCCTTTCTTTGGCGGGTGGAATCGAAATGATTCATTCTTTTTCCTTGGTTCATGATGATTTACCAGAAATGGACAATGATGATTATCGTCGTGGAAAAT
>NZ_DAOLQM010000158.1:0-5089 GCF_035418125.1 Atribacter sp.
AGTACTTTTTTCAACTATTACGACAACTTTTTTAGATATTTACTCAACAGCAGTTTCTTTTATGAATATTAAGCCGAGAGTAAAAGAAAAGGTTGCAACTTTCATTTTTGGAATATCTGGCACCGGACTGGCGCTTTTCTTCCCTGTGGACCGTTATGAAAGTTTTTTATATTTCATCGGATCAATTTTCATTCCTTTGTTTGGAGTGGTTCTTTTCGACTACTTTGTTTATCGGAAAAGAAATGTTGATGTCAATCAACTTTTGCACCAGAAAGAATACGACCTTTTAGCTTGGTTGGCTTGGGCGGGCGGGTTCGTTATTTATCGATTATTTTTGAATTATTTGCCGGTTTTTAGCGCATCCCTTCCCAGTCTTTTTTCTTCCGGCACTCTATATTTGGTGTTAAAAAAATGGATAAAAAAATAATTCAACAATGTGTTTCATTGCTACCAATTATTCGTCAAAAGAAGCCCCTTATTCACCATATAACCAATATGGTAACCGCCAATGATAATGCCAACGTCACATTGGCGATTGGTGCTTCACCAGTAATGGCACTCTCGAAGGTAGAAGTTGAAGAAATGGCTGCTCATGCCGATTCTTTGGTTTTGAATTTGGGAATTTTAAATCCAGATGTTATCGAGAGTTGCCGATTAGCTGGGAAAGTAGCCAATCAAAAGAGGATTCCGGTTATTTTAGATCCGGTTGGGGCGGGAGCCACTCAATATCGAACCAACTCAGCTAAGGAAATACTCTCTGAAATCAAGATAGCTATTATACGCGGGAATGCTGGTGAAATATCCGCTCTTTTAGGTGAACCGCGATTAATTCAAGGTGTAGATGCTGTCTCCACCAATTTATCTATTTCAGATTTAGCTCGGGAAGCCAGCCGGCGTTATGGAACAATAGTGGCAGTGACGGGAAAAGTTGATTTTATCAGTAATGGGATTCATCTTATTTCAGTTTTTAACGGCCATCCATGGTTAACATTTTTAACTGGAACCGGATGCATGGTTTCTTCTCTCTGTGCCACTTTTGCTTCCGTTGAAGAGGATCATCTCATATCAACCACTGCCGCTATAGGATTTTTCGGTGTTTGTGCGGAAATTGCTGCTAAAAAAGTAGAGGGTCCAGGGCTTTTTCACCAGGTTTTATTTGATGTTATATATAATATGGATGTTGAAAATTTTGCTTCTTCTTTGCAAGTTGAGGTGGAAACATGATTGATTATTCTTTATATGTGATTACTGATCGAGATTTACCGAGAAATAGAACCCTAATCGAAGTGATTGAGGAAGTTATCCAGGGGGGCGCCACAATCATTCAATTACGCGAAAAAAACCTTCCAACCCGGATCTTTTTTGAGAATGCACGAACGGTTCGAAAAATTACCAAAACAACTGGAATTCCATTGATCATTAATGATCGTCTGGATATTGCTTTAGCAGTGGGCGCCGATGGTGTACATCTCGGTGATGAGGATTTGCCTTTAAAATATGCTCGGGAAATAGCTCCTCATTTTATTATTGGCTATTCGGCTGATTCAGTCCATCAAGCCCAAAAAGCCGAAGAGGATGGAGCTAATTACCTGGGGGTCGGAAGTGTTTTTCCTACTCAAACAAAGATCGATGCCGGTATGGCTATTGGTACCAAACGGTTGAGGGAGATTAAAACGGCGGTTTCGATACCGGTCATTGCTATTGGCGGTATTACCTTAGAAAATCTTCCCGAAGTAATCCAATCCGGAGTTGATGGAGTGGCAGTCATCTCAGCGATAGTTGCTGCTGACTCGCCTTTTGAAACAACGAAAAGATTTCGATACATAATTGATACATTTAGAAAGGGGAAAACATGTCAACCCTAACTGATATTGGGGAATTTGGGCTTATCGATTTAATTAAAAAAAAGTTTACACCTTACGGTCCTGAAACCGTAGTTGGGATTGATGATGACTGTGCTGTTGTTACGGGAAGAGAAGGGTTTTATACTCTTTACACCTGTGACTCTCAGGTAGAAGGATCTCACTTTATAACCGATTTAGTTCCTCCCTATTTACTGGGACAAAAGGTTTTATCAGTAAACTTAAGCGATATTGCCGCCATGGGAGGAACACCTCGTTTTGCTCTTTTATCCTTGGTCCTTCGCTCGAATGTTTCGATTCGATGGATAGACACCTTTTTAGAAGGATTTCGTTATAAGGCAAACCAGTATGCTGTTGAGGTTATTGGAGGAAACCTAGCTCATACCGAGGGCAAACTGATATTCGATGTAACTTGTATTGGAGAAGTGAAGAGAAACCGACTTTTGCTACGAAATCAAGCCCGTGTTGGAGATTTGATTCTGGTAACTGGTTCTTTAGGTGATGCTGCTGCCGGACTGAAGATCCTTTTAGAAGAACAAAAAATGAATACGGCAAAGAAGCAATATCTTTTAAATCGATATTTTTTGCCCGAACCACGAGTAGAGGTGGGGAGAATCTTGGCAGATAGTAAAGATAGAATTGCACTCATTGATATATCTGATGGTTTCGCGCAGGATTTAGGGCATATTTTAAAACAGAGTCAGGTAGGTGCAATTATTGATCCAGAAAGAATCCCACTTTCTCGACAGCTCATTTCCTGGTGTTCAGAACAGAATTGTTATCCTCTTGATTATGCATTTAGTGGAGGAGAGGATTACGAACTTATTTTTACTACAACTCCTCAAAATGCTGATGAACTTCGAAATAAAATCCAGCGTGAGGTTGGAGTTCCGGTGACTATAGTTGGTGAAATCACCACTGGAAGTAATCTCATATTTGAAAAGAATGAGCAAAATTATGAATTTCATACCCAGGGATGGAATCATTTTTCCTCTTTTTAAAAAATATTCATTCTAACAGCAATGTCTAACGACTATTTGCTGATGAAAAAAAAGCTAAAAATAGGAAAAAATGACAGTGCGGAGGAATTTTCATGTTAAAACGAGTCCTTACTATTGCCGGTTCTGACTCAGGAGGAGGAGCGGGTATCCAGGCTGATTTAAAGACTTTTTGTGCCTTTGGTGTTTATGGAATGACGGCGATAACCGCGGTCACTGCCCAGAATACCCATGAGGTCTTATCAATTACTGCCCTGAATTCGGCAGCAGTTTATAATCAGATTAAAGCAATTGCTGAAGATATTGGGGTTGATGCAGTCAAAACCGGGATGCTTTTTAATGCTGAGATCATTGAGGCAGTGGTTGAAGCGATAAAAAATTTTTCACTACCTCAATTAGTTATTGACCCAGTTATGGTTTCAAAATCAGGACGTTATTTGCTTGAATCAGAGGCGATCCATAGCTTTAAAGAAAAAATATTACCACATGCCCAGGTGGTTACACCCAATCTAAATGAAGCCTCGGTTTTATCAGGTATATCAGTTCTTACCCCAGACGAAATGAAACAAGCAGCCCGTATTATCCATCAAATGGGACCAAAATATGTCTTAATCAAGGGTGGGCATTTAGCCGGCGAGGAAATGATGGATATTCTTTTTGATGGAAAGAAAGATGTAATTTTTCCGGTACAGCGACAAATGACTAAAAATACTCATGGAACCGGGTGTACCTATTCGGCTGCCTTAGCATCTCTTTTGGCGTTGGGATATGATGTTCTCGCCGCAGTAAAAATAGTTCGTCGATATATGGATATAGTTATTCGATATTCTCTTAGTTTGGGGAAAGGCTTTGGTCCAACCAATCATCTCGCCCCGCTTTTTCTCAAATGTGGTTTAAATCCTGAAAAGGGAGGATGGAATTGGTAGCTGTGGAATAGGAATGAGATTATCCTGTTTATATGTGGGGTAACTATAAATAGTTTATAATAATACCTGGCGACTTATCTTGGGGGTGGGATTATGCAGAAACGAAAATTGGGAAAAACCAATCTGGATATTTCGGTAATGGGGTTAGGTGGATTTCATTTAATAGAGCTTAGTGAGAAAAATGCCCTTGAAATAATCAATCGATACTTAGATCGGGGCGGTAATTATTTGGAAACAGCTGCTGGGTATGGATTTGGGAATTCAGAATTGAAAATTGGAAAAGTAGCAAAAAACCGCCGTCAAGAGTTTATCCTGGCGAGCAAGAGCATCGAAAGAAAGAAAAAGGAGCTTTTAGCATCAATTGATGAGAGCTTGAAAAGATTGCAAACCGATTCGATTGATATCTTTTTTCTCCACGAATTTGGAAGACATGAGTTCGTTGATATAGCATCCGGACCTAATGGAGCGTTGGAAGGATTAGAGGAAGCGAAAAGATTAGGGAAAATCCGTTTTACTGCATTTTCGAGTCATACCGGTCCAGAGGTTGCCTTGCGAGCACTTAATACTTATCCTTTTGATGTGATTATGATCCCCCTAAACTTTTTCGACCGTTTTAACTTTCCTGCCTGGGAATCTCAGGTTATACCAGCTGCCCTGGAGAAAAATGTCGGTTTATTGGCCATGAAGGTTTTTGCCGACGGGTTACTCTGGAAGAATTGGGAAAATGCGCTTCGTTACACTCTGAGTCTACCAATTTCTTCGGCTATAATTGGAGCTAATACCCTTGAATATTTGGAAAAGGATATTCAATTTATAAATACCATTCAAGCTATGAGTGAAAAAGAAAAAGAACAACTTTTCTTAAAAGCTTCAGAACTTGGCCAGTATGTTTGTCGACAATGTGATAAATGTTTACCCTGTCCGGAGAAAATTAATATCCCTTGGATATTTGCCTTAGAAGGACAATGGGACCGCCAATTGGCCGATGGTGTGGTTCGTGACCCTGGTGAATACGCACTGCGTGATCGATTACGTTTTTGGTTTGGCAACCAAGATTATGCTCAAGAAGCTTATAAAAAAGTTGATCCCAAAGCCCTGGCTTGTAGTGAATGTGGTGAATGTATTCCTCGCTGTCCCTACCACCTTCCAATAATTGAAAAATTAAAAATTGCCCATGATAAATTGACTGATACCCGTCCACCGGTGAAAATCCGGATTATTTAAGGATAGCAAAGAATGATCCGGAGCTAGAAAGAGATTTTCGCCTTCATTTTCCTGTCTTTCATTAAAGGAGGAAGAACCT
>NZ_DAOLQM010000159.1:0-5087 GCF_035418125.1 Atribacter sp.
AAAAACTTACACCATATTCAACCTTTGAAAAAGGGTATGAGCTTTTTGGACATCTTTTTTCCCTGGAGATGATTCCACTCCACTGTTCACATCAATCCCAAAAGGTGTGATAGTATCGAGACATTCATGAATATTATCCGGTGATAGGCCACCAGAGACAAGAAAAGGTTGCTTGAATCGTTCAACTCCCTTAAGAAGCTTCCAAGAGAAAGGTTGACCGGTTCCACCATTTTTTCCAGGAACATAAGTGTCAAAAAGAAAATAGTCGGATACCGATTGATAATGTTCTATTTGAACTAAATCTAATTTATTACCTATTCGAAAAGCCCGAATAACTCCCCTCCCTAATCGAGCACAAAAAGAAGGCTCTTCATTCCCATGAAGCTGTACCATTGAAAATCCACAATATTTCCTTATTTGCTTTACTGTCTGAATACTATGATCCTGAAAAACTCCAACCGGAAGGATTCGGTTTGGAAGATAAGAAATAAGTTTTTTGGTGAAATCCGGCTTTACATATCTTGGACTTGTTTCTATTTGAATAAATCCTAAAGCCCAAACCGGATATTTGATAAGAACTAATATATCCTCAAGACGGGTTATCCCACATATTTTTACTAGAAGCACTCTTCCTCACTCCTTTTAACTCGCGAAGAACTTCTCCTGGTTGAGAATGGAAAAGTAAACATTCCCCAATTAAAAAATGGTTAATACCCATATTCATAAACCGTTGAAGATCTTCCCGACTTCTTATTCCGCTTTCACAAACAACCGTAGCATGATCTGGTATCCCAGGCAAAAGAGATTCAGTGGTATGAAGCGAAACCTCTAAAGTAGCAAGATTGCGATTGTTGATCCCAATAAAATTTACTCCGGCTTCTATTGCCTTTTCAAGATCCTGCTGGTCATGAATTTCAACTAAAGGAATAATGTTCAACAGTTCACAGAGGTTAATAAATTTTCGGATTTTTGATAAAGAAAGGATCTTTGCAATTATTAGAAGGGCTCCAACTCCAAAATAGGCTGATTGATAAATTTGAGTATCATTAATAACAAAGTCTTTGCGAAGAACTGGAAGATAGGTATTCTGTATTACCTTTTTAAGCAAGGTGGTGTTCCCTTTAAAATATTTTTCTTCGGTAACGACCGATAAAGCTGACGCTCCTGCTCTTTGATATTCGGATAGATAATAAGGAACCGCTTCGTGACTGATAATCGATCCTCGAGATGGAGACCCTAATTTAATTTCAGCAATGATTACTGGTTCATTTTTTTGATTAAAAAGGTTTACCCATAGATTTGATTGGCACCTGGCTGTTGCTATAATAGCTTCGATTTCTTTAAAATTATAGGGTTGAACTCTTTTTAAGCTTTGCTTTTTCTCGAATACAATTTGTTCTAATATATTCATTTCTCCTCTCCTTTTTTAGTCGTTAAAAGATTGATTGAAAACAATGAGATTTTGGATCTTTTTATAGGCTTCTCCGGATAGAATAAGATCTTCAATACTTCGATATATTTTACCAAGATTGTTTTCAGGATATAACAGCCAAACCAAAAATGCGGCATTCAAGATAACAGCCCTTCCCAATGTCTCCTTGGTTTTTTTTCCTTGAAGAAGTTCATGAAAAAGACGAGCATTTTTTTTTGGCTTTCCACCCGCTATGCCAATTATTGAATTCACTTTAAGGCCAATTTGCTCAGGAGAAAAATCCCAGGTCTGTATTTTTCCCTTCTCAATAAGAGCCATCCTGGTGAATCCACAGATACTCACTTCATCGATACCTGGTTCACCCCAAAACACTAATCCTCTTTGAATGTTTAATTGAAGTAGTGCTTGAGCAACCAAATCGACCAGGTTCGGTTTGCATACTCCAACCACTTTATGGGTTATCGGAGCTGGGTTGGTCAGTGGTCCTAGAAGATTAAAAATTGTTGGAATTCCCAGTTCTTTTCTCACCTCTTGAACTGCTTTCATGGCCGGATGATAGAGAGGAGCATAGAGAAAAGCAAAACCGGTCTGATCAAAAAATCTTTTCATCTTATCAGCTGGAAGATTAATTTGAAATCCAAGAGCTTCTAAAAAATCGGCACTCCCACAATTGCTGGTAACCGATCGGTTGCCATGTTTAATGACTTTCAGTCCCATGGCATAGGCTAAAAGAGCTGATGCTGTTGATATGTTAAAGGTTCTTTTTCCATCGCCACCAGTACCACAATTGTCAATCACCATTATTTTTTGTGCTATCGGAAACGGAGTAGCTTTCGCTCTCATGGCAGCAGCAAATCCAGCAATTTCTTGTGGTGTTTCACCTTTTTGGCTGTAAGCACAAAGAATTGCTCCAATTTGAGAGGCAGAAAATTGATTTTCCATTAAATTCATCATCAATCGATAGGATTCCTCGAAACCATAATGCTGTTTTTCCATTAAATAATTGAGGATCTTTGGAGTTTCAGGATTCAGCATATTTTATCTCCAAAAAATTACTTAATATCAATTTTCCGAATGGAGTGAGAATTGACTCTGGATGAAATTGAACACCAAATACTGGGAAGATATTATGCTCTAAAGCCATAATTTCATGTTCACTCGACCAGGCGGTTACTCGTAATGAAGGAGGAATGCTTTCGGTTTGAACAATTAAAGAATGATAGCGACCAACTTCAATTTCTTCGGGAATACCTTGAAACAACCGGGAGGAAGTGAGGTGAATCAAAGATTTTTTTCCGTGGCAGGGTTTTTTCGCTTTAACTATTCGAGCTCCAAAAACATACCCGATACATTGATGGCCAAAGACACACCCCTAATATTGGAATATTGGGTGCAAAACAGCTAATAACATCATTACAAATCCCCACATCAGTGGGGTCCTTGGGACCTGGAGAAATCACAATACGATCCGGTTTTAAAGCTTGAATTTCCTCCAGGGTTATCTCATCGTTACGACAAACCATAAAATCATCTTGAGTAATTTCTTCTAAATACTGAACCAGATTAAAGGTAAACGAATCGTAATTATCGAGAACCAAAACCATTTTAATCCCTCCCTTCAGCCATCTTCAACGCTCGAATCATAGCTTCGGCTTTGTTTCGAGTTTCTTCATATTCACTAATCGGGTTTGAATCATAAACAATACCAGCTCCGGCTTGAACACTTACTACACCTTCTTTAAAAAAGAGACTTCGAATTATAATACAAGTATCCATATTTCCATTATCTCCCACATACCCCAAAGCCCCAGCATAAGGACCACGTGCGCATGGCTCTAAAGATTCAATAATTTGCATAGCTCTGACTTTGGGTGCACCACTCACTGTTCCAGCCGGAAAACAAGCTTGCAGAGCCTTCCAGGGAGAACAGTTTTCTTTCATTCGACCAGAAACCTGGGATACTATGTGATAGACATGAGAATACCTTTCCACGTTCATGAATTCTTCAACTTGAACGGTCCCCGGACAGCAGATTTTCCCAATATCATTCCGACCAAGGTCAAGCAGCATGATATGTTCAGCGTTTTCTTTTTCATCATTGAGAAGTTCTTGAACAATTTCTGCTTCGGGCCGCAATTGTGAACGTTTTCTGGTTCCGGCAATCGGTTTGGTGGTTAATTTTCCCTTATCAAGCTTGACTAACATCTCGGGAGATGATCCAGCAATTTGAAAATCACCAGCATCAAGATAAAACATATAAGGTGAAGGATTTAACGATCTAAGACAACGATAAGCCAAAAAGGGGTCACCTTTAAAAGGGGCAGAGAATTTTTGTGAAACTACTGTTTGTGAAACATGCCCATCCTCAATCAATTTTTTGACCTGTTCAACGGCTCCAAGAAAACCATTCTGAGAAAAATTCGATTGGATTACACCTTTGAGTTGGAAAGAGGTATTTACATTGTCTCCCTTTTTCTCTAATGAATTAAATATATCATCCATCCAGGTTTTGGCTTGAAGATATAACTCTCTCTTCCCAGCAGGAACCACCTGAACTGCTCCTACAGTATGGCGAAGATGATCGATATACAGGAAGCGATGGACTGTAAGAAAATAGGCATAGGGATAATCAAGAGGTTTCTGTGGAACGGTCTTTTCCCAAGTTTTAACCGCATCGTAACTTAAAAAACCAACCGCCCCACCAAGGAAGGGAATCTCTGGTTGAGGATAAATACATTGTTGCGGATATTTCTCTTCCAAAGAGCCTATTAAATTATCTTTAAAGCTTATTCGAATTTCCTCTTCAGGATCGATGATGAGAAAAGAGAACCTTCCCCATACCTCTCCTCTTTCTGCACTTTCCAATAGAATTACTGGTTTGCAATCTCGAAATGATTCAAATAATGAAATAGGTGTCAATCGATCAAGAAGTTTTTCACGATAGATTGGAATTGAGTCATACCCCTCTTGGGATAAGCTCATAAAGGTTTCTTGGTCCGGTTGTTGTCTCGCCATAAAAGAATACCTCCAATAAAAAAGCCTTCATCTCTTAAAGAGACGAAGGCTTTATCCGCGGTGCCACTCTTTTTAACGGTACACAAATACCGTTCTCTCATCCAGGTACAGGATTCCTCCGATACCCTGCTTCACATACCGGCGAAGTACCGTTTCCACCTACTTGCTTAAGCTTTCGAGGAACTGCTCCGAGGCCCATTCATTTTCTTCATGCCACCAGGCTCCCACCTCGTTCCCGGCTCTCTCTGGACATGATCGAAAAACTACTCTTCCTCATCATCGCATTATTTTTTTAATTTGAAGTATCAAAACATATGAATTTCATTTTGTCAATACTTAAAATAGAAATTTTATAAATCTTGATACATTCTAATCAATATTTCAATAAAAACCAGTGTCTATTCTGTAAATATAGTGAGAAGTGAGTTGTGAGCAGTGAATTGAAAGAATTTCGCCCTTACCCTTACCTTCTCCCATTTTTCCTGTTTTCCTCTCCCCTGGTGGGAGAGGATTAAAGTGAGGGAGAAACTTGGATATTTCATTCTTGTCTTTATTTTAAAATACTAAACCTGGTTTACGATCCAGTTTTCACCCTCATCCTCAACTTCTCCTATATAGAAAGAAGGAACAAATATTAGAT
>NZ_DAOLQM010000160.1:0-5077 GCF_035418125.1 Atribacter sp.
CAGGATATTCTCTTCAATGCAAAAATGTATCCCAAACGAAAAGTTAATAGTCTTTCCGAGGACGATAAAAAAGCCTTGTTTCAGGCGGTTCGATCTACACTTACGGCTATGACAGAAAACGGCGGACGTGATACTGAGTTGGATCTCTTCGGTCACCCTGGTGGGTATCAGACTATTCTATGTAAAAATTCGGTCAACCAACCCTGCCCTATTTGCGGAACTAATATAAAAAAGGAAGCCTATTTGGGAGGAAGTATTTATTTTTGTGAACATTGCCAGAAATAAGTACTGATAAGCTCTTTCCTTCCCTATAAACTCCTTTATAGCTTAAACTGCCCCGGTACCAGTTACGTGTCAGTATAAGAGGATAAAAATCTTATCTAAATCAATCGTTACTAAGAGTCCAACCGTTTTTTGTTTGAATGACGTGGCAATCTCATTCATCGACTGAGTCATTCTGAGGAGCGTCTTATGCGACGTGAGAATCTCATCCTTTTCAGTTTTATAATTCCACGATTCCCCAGTTCAACAGCATTAAAAGATGAGATCCTCACGCGGGAAAGCACCGCTCAGGATGACGCTGGTGGTGTCAGATGAGATCCTTACGCCCTCACAAAACGAGGTCTCGCAATGACGGATTGGGTTGATGAGATTGCCACGACCTCAAAAAGCGAGAGCTCAGGATGACCGATCAAAAAACTCCTTCTCCCTTGAACTACTTCCCTCCATGTCTTCTGAATAAGTAGGCTGCAACAGGAATTGAAATAATAATGATTGCCACGCACCATACCAGGGCGAACCAAAGATGATGATCCGATGATTTTCCCATTGTCAGAGCGCGTATAGCTTCCACGATGTGGGTGACTGGTTGATTCTCGGCAAAAGTTCGAAGTACAGCAGGCATGGTTTTGGTCGGGACAAAGGCAGCACTGGCAAAGGTTAGAGGAAACATGACCAGAAAACCTATCCAGGAAACCGATTCCAGAGTTTTTGCTGCTAAACCCATAATTGCAGCCATCCAGGAAACAGCCAAGGTAAAGAGAAACACCAAAAGAGTAATAATCAACCACTCGGTTAAATTGGCTTGGGGATGAAAACCAACCAATAATCCCATGATTATGATGATGACTGCTTGTAAGGTATTACGGACCAGGTCACCGGCTACGTGCCCCATCATTACCGCCCAGCTGGCAATGGGGAGCGTTTTCAGGCGGTCGATAATGCCTCGCTGGAGGTCCATCGCAATGCTATATGAAGTGGTTAAAGAACCAAATGCTACTCCCTGAACAAGAATGCCTGCCATCAGAAAGTTAATATAGGTCCCCTCTTCAACCAAAATAGCACCACCCAGGACATATCGGAAGAGGAGCATAAACATGATCGGTTGAATAGTCAAGCCCAGCAATTGGTCATAATTCTTATAGATATGTTTGAGACTGCGAATAAAAAGTACTTGTATATCATTAGCTAACCAGCAAGCTTTCTGATAGAGAGATTGACTTTTCATGCCTTCAATCCCTCCCCTTCTTCAGCTTTACGGCCGGTAAAATGCATAAAGACATCATCCAAAGTTGGTTTGCGAAGAGTTAGAGTCTCAACCTGAATCCCAGCTTTCTCCATTCGATTCAAGATTTCTTGAATATCAATTACTCCTCTTTCCACAGCTAAACTCACTGAATTGGCTTTTTGGTCATGGTACAGCTCGCTTCCTTTGATGATGATCAATGCTCGGGCAAAATCCTCGGATGTTTTAAAAACCAATTCCAAGCGCTCTTTTCCAACTAGATTTTTTAAACGTTCCGGAGTATCGTCGGCGATAATACGGCCACCATTGATCACCGCCACTCGATCAGCTAAAGTGTCGGCTTCTTCCAAATGCTGGGTAGTTAAAAAAACCGTTATTCCTTTAGATACTAACTTTTTTATAGTTTCCCAAACAGCAAGACGGCTGCGGGGATCAAGGGAACTGGTCGGTTCATCTAAAAAAACGATGGGAGGAGATGCAATTAAACCAGCAGCTAAGTCAAGTTTACGGCGCATCCCCCCTGAATAAGTTTTTACTGGCCGATGAGCTGCTTCAATAAGGTCAAACTGTTCCAACAATTTTGGAACCCGTTGTTTTATTTCCGATCGGCTCAAATGGTAGAGTCTTCCCATCATTTCAAGGTTTTCAAATCCGGTGAGATATTCATCAACAGCTGTATATTGACCAGTAAGACCAATGCTTTGACGGATTTCCTGGGATTGGGTTTTGAGATTATAACCGTTAACGACGACCTTCCCGCTATCCGGTTTCAATAACGTGCTTAAGATGCGGATAATTGTTGTTTTTCCAGCACCGTTGGGACCCAGTAAAGTTAATACCTCACCTGGTTTGACGGTTAAGTTGACTCCTTTGAGTACAGCTAATTGTTTAAAGGATTTTTTAAGGTTTTCTATTTCTATGGCGTACTCGCGCACCTTCTGCCTTCCTTCCTTCCTTCCTGAAGATAATTCTCTTAATTATAAATAATTACAAAAAGATATAAAACAGGAATATCTAAGGAAAATTTTCGAAGGATTGGCAATGCCATTAAACAAGCAGGGTGTTTGATAAAACAATTCAATATTAAAAAATCTTGGACCGCTTCCAATCTGCTCAAAATAAGAAAAAAACTAGGTTTATTGGCTAAAACCCCGTTGCTTAAGAACAATTAGATGTCATTGCGGGTAAAATTTCATTATAGACTTATTAAACTTGGTCATATTTGCTGATTTTGGCAACTTTTCTTATGAGAATTTTCTGAAACCGTAGGAAGGCAAAGGCGAACTGCAATCAAAGCAATTTTCATCATACCAACTGAACCGTCTTCCACACCGGCATTGCCATCGGTGTGATTGCTCCAGCAACCATTTTTCCGGTTCAATTTTTTTGAGGTGTTCAATATTATCCAAAACCACTATATGGTGAAGCCGTCCATCATGCTGGAATTTCTTTAGTTCTTCACATGGATAACTGGGACAAAGACCACAATGGAGAACACCTTGTAAGTTAGCACAGCTTTTTAAGGTGCATTGAGCACAATGTTCGGTATTAGCAGTTGACCGGCATCCATCACACTTTTCCAATTCACGTCCTCGTTGGCGGTACTTTTCCAAAAGGTGTTCGTTTCCCGGTAAAAAAGCCAGATAGTGATAACAAGCTCCGCAATACAAGCCACATGCTCCCAGCAATTTGGTATCTTGCATTTTGACCCTCCTCCTCTAACTAGAAAGGATAATAGTCTAAATCCAGCTTTGAAATTTATTAATTGGGCTAATGAACAAGAAAAAACGAATCAATTTTATCATAAAAGCTGAGAATCTTAATATAAAATAGAAAGATGAAAGGTTGCTATCCTGAAAACCCACGGGCATGATAAATCAAGCCCCTACAAAAGATTAAAAAATTGTAGGGGCACAATGCATTGTGCCCATTCTTTAATTAGTATAGCGACCTGCCATGGCATGTCGAATCTTTGTTTCCATCCTCATCTGGTGCTGCGAAAGCAACATGAGGGTCTATCCTGAAAATACCAGAGTAAATGAAAAGTAATTAATAAAATTTGAAAGGCACACCCCCCTGAATCCCCCCTCAATGGGGGAATATATTGAACAATTTAATATCATCAAATTTCTCTAACTGGTTCTAATGAAAAACCAATTGGTTAAATCAGAAAATTAAAAGAATATTGAAAAAGAATTTAAGAATCTTTTGGTGAGCCTCAGCCGATTGTTTATAATTTATTAATTGTTATTTTTCTCTCGATTTATCTTTAGAAGAAAATATGTCCAACCATTAAATGATATTATAGTTACGCAACTCTAATCGTTGGCGATACACTGTGAAAGAGTCTTTAAATTTTCAGAGTTTGAATAAAAAGAACAGCCACAACCAGCGCTTACGCTTGAAGGTGGCTGTTCTTTTTATTGCCTCTGTTTGCAGCTGTTCCCTTGACCTTTGACTCGATCCCTGAATGAACGCTTCTTTATAGAAATCCTTTTTTCTTCAAGGCAGCTTTGGTAAGATTTAAGAAATCCCCGACAATTTTTTCGTGGAGTTCTTTGCCCAAAGCTTCGTTCGCGTTTCTGGGGTCGGTTCTGACTATTTTTTCCGGATCGGGTTCCTTGCTAAATCCTGCACCATCTACTATTGAAAAGTCAGGATAATGAATTGGTACGCTTTTATCCGGTATAGCCGAGAAATCCACAATAGAATCTGAACCAAAAAACTTTTGATAATATAACATCATTGAGGTTTCATAGATATCAGCATGACCGGCTAAACCATCCTTGAGAACTTCATCGGGAATGGTTAAATTCCATACCACTAAAGCATCGGTTGTATGAGAAATATCTTTAGCAATTCGGTCGATGGTTTCCTGGTGATTGACTGCCCCATGTCCGTTTACAATGACTATCACCTTGTAATCATGGTCAACCAAAAACTGTATTTCATTGGCTAGAATAAGTCCAAAAAGGTGTTCTTTGGAGTAATGGCTTTTCCATAAAGCAGTTGGGAAATCCATCCCTACTACCCAGTCAGTTGCCTTAAAACCAAGACTTTCCAGCATCCACGCCGGCCGTTCTCTTTCGGTTCCACAATGAATGGTGGGATACACCACTCCCTTCCCTAATCTTCTACAGGTTTCTAAAGCGGAAAAGGTTGCATTTATTGGGTCCATGCCTACCGGTAAATGGGGACCGTGGTACTCCAAGGGTGCAATTGGTACAAAAATTAATGGACATCTTTCTCTTTCTTGTATTAACTGCCCTGGTCTAAGAAGTTCAAATCGAATTTCCCGATCATTCTTGTTCATTGAAATTCCTCCAGTCTAAAGTTATAAGAAATTTATTCAATTCAAAACTTAGGTCTTTAATCCGGTTAAAGCAACTCCTTCCATGAAATTCCTCGACAGGAAAATAAACAAAATTAAAGTTGGCAAACAAGCCAGTACGCTAATGGCTAATTGCTCAGGATAAGGAGTAAAATAAACTCCGCTGAAGAGTGAGATTCCCTGGGGGAGAGTTCGCATGTCAGGTTTTGACATGACAATTA
>NZ_DAOLQM010000161.1:0-5057 GCF_035418125.1 Atribacter sp.
TTTCTTTAGCTCGGATTTTGTTGTTGAAACCTGAGTTTATCGTTTTAGATGAACCTACTTCAGCATTGGATATATCAGTTCAAGCACAAATTCTTTTTCTTCTTCGTGAACTTCAAAAAAACCATGGTTTGGGATATCTTTTTATTTCTCATGATCCTGAAGTAATTCAATATATGTCCCACTCAATAGGAATACTTAAAAATGGAAACCTGGATATCGTTCCAGAGGGATAAATCAATGAAATATACTGAATATATTTGGGATTTTGATGGAACCCTGTTTGATACCTATCCGGTGATGGTAAAAGCCTTCCAAAGAGCTTTGAGAGAATTAGGAATAGAAGAAAAACCTGATACTTTGCTGTATTTTATGAAAAAATCGATAGCTGAAACGATTGATTATTATCAAGATCGCTACCTACTGGGAGAGTTGTTCTTTAAAAGATATTTAGAAATTCGCCAATCCTATTCTTTAGACGAGCAACCACCTATCTCAGGAGCCGTGAAGGTTTGTTGCCAGATTGTTCAACAGGGAGGCAGGAACTTTATCGTCAGCCATCGGGAATCACCTTCTCTTTATGCTTTTCTTGATCATTATGGAATGAGGCAACTTTTTACTGAAATTATAACCGGCAATGATGGATATGAACGAAAACCAAATCCAGAAGCCTTTAATTATCTGGTAAAAAAATATCAGTTAAAAAAGGGATCTACCTTGGTGATTGGAGATCGAATCCTCGACATACAGGCCGGTCGAGAGGCCGGAATTAAAACGGTTTTCATTAATTTGAATGATGGTTTAGAATGCGATTTTGCTGATTTTAAGATTAATTCTCTCGAAGAAGCATTGAGCTTGTAGGATAGACTTTCATGTCACAGGGCAGCATCGGTTAAATATGGGAAAATAGTTGCCCCCTCACCCTAACCCTCTCTCATGAAGAGACGATGGAATAGTAAGCTCCCCCTTTAAAAAAGGAGGGGGGATTTTAGTTTTATACTGTTCCGTAATTATTAGGAGCAAAGCGACATGGCAATCTCAATTTATCCATTCCGCTATTCTGAGGAGCGTATTTTGTAACGGGAGAATCTCATCCTTTAAAGGATTTATGAAGAAAGAATCAAAAGATGAGATCCTCACGGCTTCGAAAAACGAAGCCTCAGGATGACGAAATAAAGGCACACCCCCCCCCTTAATCCCCCCTCAATGGGGGAATTTGTTGGATGGTATTTTCAGGATAGATATTCATGCTGCCTATCAGCATCGGTTGATGATGAAAACCCAAGATTCGATATGCCAAGGCAGATCGCTACATTAATTAAAGAATGAGCGTAATAAATTGTTATCCCCCCTAAATAAAAAATATTCTTTGGTAGAGGCTTGATTTATCAAGTCAGTAAATGGATTTACAGGCTAAACGTGGTTAAGAATCTACCAAAGATATTTAAAATAAATCGTCATTCAAGAATTTCATAGCGATTTGACGAAATTCTTTATTTCGACTTATGAGAAAGGGATGGTATCCATTGGGAAAAAGGAGAACCAATGACTTTTTAATCTGAAGAGCTATTTCGGAAACCTTTTCTTCAATATGCGAGATAGCTTCATCCCTTAAACTTCCAGTAAAAAGAACTGGTCCAGAAATTATAGATAAATCGCCAATCAGAAGAGGAAGTTTGTTGCCAGCTACCCGAATCAGCATTTCGGTATCGAGATCGATCACTCTTTCCCAGTCTGGTCCGTGGATACTCTTCCAATAATTAGACATGGGTGTTTTTTTGGAATGCTCTCTTCCAGCTTTGATTGCTGATACTTCATTTTGAGTGAGGTGATTTCCAGGAGAACTATCAGCGATTATGTGATCGACGAGGCTAGGTCCCTGCATGGCTAAATTTAAGGCAACTGTTGATCCGCCGCTGGTTCCAATGATATCAAAATGAGAAAGTTTTAAGGCTTGGCATAAGGACAAGGCTACTTGTGAATTGTAATACCAGAAATCATCTCTTAAGGGTGATAACCGATCAGATTTTCCAAATCCTGGTGAATCTATGGCGATAACCAAGCGATTTTTTGAAAAAAAGGTTATATCTTGGCTAAACATTTCTGATGAAACAGTATTTCCATGAAGAAGCAAAAGCGGTTTTCCTGAGCCTTCAATTCGATAAAAGACTTTCAAGCTATCATATTCAAAAAAAGGCATGGGACTCCTCCTGATATGAAAATGTGTTAGTTTCTGTGCATGGTGGATTGAAACCAAAAAATATCGGGCATCATTATAATAAAAAACCAAGAGGATTGATGCCCGATATTTAAATAATAACATATTTAAAGTAATTGTAGATTTTTTTTATTTCTTTATGAATCCATTAAAACATAATTGGAGATGGGATTCCTCAGTTTTTTTAGTAGAAAGACTGACAAGAATAGTCACCACAGTTGAAATAGGCAATGCGATAACGATGGGGTCTACTACATTCCAGGGATGACCCCAAAGCGCTGGTTTTCCAAAAAGTGCATTGACCAATCCAATCACCTTTGATTCACTTTCGTGGACAAAGAGGAACCAGAAGATACTTATAAAAAATCCACTCAACATACCGGCTATAGCTCCAGCTTTGGTTATTTTTCGAGAATAGAGTCCACCAACGTACATCGGGAGGAGAGCTGAAGCACATAAACCCATGAAGAGCGATGTTCCCCGAGCAATAATAGCATTTCCCGATTCATAAAAGCGGGGAAGGGCCCATGCTACGAAAGTGGCGATTAGAATTCCAATCGAGGTACCAAGACGGCTTAAGCTCATGGAAGTTTTCCGACGAAGAGCCGTTTCCACAATATCCCTGCTCAAGGCAGTACCCATAGTATGATATTGACCACTTAGGGTTGACATGGCTGCCGAAAATAGAGTGACCAGGAAAACAATGCCAAACCAACCAGGCATGGTCTTTTGTATGAAAAGAGGAATGATGGAATCGACGTTCTTACTGGCTGCTAAAAAGGATATTTGTCCCTGGGTTTGTGAAAAGTAGACGTTGGACAGAGCGCCGACCACAAAAGCTACACCGGTCATGAACAGAATGAAGATTCCACCAATCATGGTTGCTCGGTTCAGCTCGCGGTTACTTTTTACCGTCATGAAACGAACCACCAACTGAGGCTGGGCGAGAACCCCAATTCCAACCCCCAAAACAATGGTGGACACAACTGTCCACCAGAGATTACTTCCTAGTGCAGGCATCGAAGTGAAACCGAGATGCCCCCGACTACCAAGAATCTCCATTATTTGTGGGCTTAATTTACTTAATGAATCATGGGCATTCACAATGCCTCCCAAGCGGGAGTAAGTGAAGATTATCAGAACAATCATTCCAAACAACATGATTGTTCCTTGCATGGCATCAGTATACATGACACCTTTCATGCCACCCATGATAACATAAACCGCCACAATGGCTGAAAATGCGAATAGGGCCATTTCATAACTGATGTTGAAATTAACCAATAGAATTTGAGCGGCACCCATTAGAACTGCGGCAATGTATATTGGCAAGAATACAAAGATCATAATACCGCTGAAAATTTCAATAAAACGTGATTGATATCTTTTCCCTAAAAATTCCGGAAAAGTGTGGCTATCCAGGTTAAGACCCATGGATCGAGTACGATGGCCGAAAACAACAAAAGCAATAAAAATTCCAACAAAAATATTAAGAAAAGTGAGCCAAAGCATACCCATCCCGTAAAGACCGGCCGCACCACCAAAACCAACAATAGCTGAAGTACTGATAAAGGTAGTTCCATAGGACATGGCCATGAGATAGGGATGGGCGCTTCTCCCAGCCAAGAGGTAATCAGTAGTATTTTGAGTTTTACGGAATCCAAGATAACCAAGATAACCGGTTAATAATAAATAGATTAATACTGATAGTATCAATACTATTTGGTTCATTGCTTCTCCCTCCCTTCCTTGTTAGATTAATTAGAGCCCTTCTTCAATTTTGCTTTCTTCTTGTTGCCACTCAATCACTTTCTTCGGTTCATTGGGTCTTTCTCCCCCACGATTCCAATTAATAGCTCCATAAATTACACAAAGCAGAGAACTGAGAATGCAGAGGATATAAACGAGAGCAATAGTAAAGTTATGGAAGCCCAGCATATTTCCCACTCCTTTTGTTAAAAATTTAAATTGTGACAATTGTAGCAAAAGAAGGCGAAAAAACAATAGAAAATTTATAAAAAAGAGATATATTGGTAATAATATAATAAATTGTATAGCTTACAAGGAGGGTTCAGACTCGGTTTCTTCTTGCTTGATATCCTCTTTTTCAATTTCACTTAACAACTTATCAAGCTCTTCTTGAGTCTTTTTCAATTTACTCTTACAAATTTGGCTTAAAAATGTTGCACGTTTAACCTTTTCGGCTAAAAGATCAACATCAATTTCCCCATTTTCAATTTCATCGACAATTTTTTCTAGTTCTTCAAGAGCTTGTTTATAGCTTAATTGATTTTTTTTGTTCATGATTCATCCTCCACCTTACTCAATATTAATCCATCGAGAAGTTGTGTTGTGATAGTTTGGCCTGATTTTGCTTGTTTGATGCTGGTAAGAAGGTTTCCATTAATCCGGGCAACACTGAACCCTCTTTTCATGAGATTTACAGGATTAAAATGATAAATAGACTGTTCGAGGAGAAAATATTTGTTCTTGGCCTCTTGGAATTTTTGCCAAAAAACTGCATTTACTTTTTGTAAGACCAAAGACAAGCGATTTTGATGGTCAGAAAAATTTTTACGACTGGCTAAACAAAAACGAATTACTAAAAGTTGATGTTTTGAAAAAGAATATGACAAAATATTTTTCAAAACGTGGTTCAAAGTGTTGAGATTTTCTTGGAGCGAATAGCGGGAATTTTCCAATAATCGATCAGAGTATCGGATTATACTATTTTGTAAGTCTTCAATCTGAGTTTCAAAAAGACGAACTCCAGAGATTATAAACTCCGCAACAGCAGTTGGAGTCTTTTTCTTGGTATGAGCTACCATGTCTACGACGGTGT
>NZ_DAOLQM010000162.1:0-5010 GCF_035418125.1 Atribacter sp.
ATCTTCTTCTACCTTCCTTTTTATCTTATGTTCAGAAGGTTTAACTTAACCGATACCCGCATTTCTCTCGTATTAATGCACATTACCATTAACTTAGCTCTAACGATATGGGTAATGAGGGGATTTTTTCGGGAAATTCCTTACGAGTTAGAGGAGTCCGCGCAAATTGATGGCTGCAGCACCTTAGGAGCTTTTTTTAAGATCATTCTTCCCCTTTCTATTAATGGAATAATTTCGACTACAATTTTAGGATTCATTTTTTCTTGGAACGACTTCATATTTGCTAGTGTCCTTGCCGGTGGTAGTTCTCGAACTCTGCCGGTTGTTGTAGCTCGATTTATTGGATATTATGAAATTAAATGGGGAGAGCTTTCGGCAGGAGGTGTAGTAGCCATCATTCCAGCAATTATATTTATTGGTTTTGTTCAAAAATATTTAGTCCGAGGTCTTACTTTTGGTGCTTTAAAAGAATAATATAAATTAAGCTAATATTTTAAAAAAAATAGTTATTAACCAACTGAATCCCTCTTAATCTTCCTTTATTCAAAGGCGGACTAAATTGGATCAGAAATAGTCGGTTATTTTTAAACCAAAAGAAGGCGTTGAAAGATGTCCTTTCATGCAGCAACTTTAAGGAAAAAAAAGAGATTATTTAATATTATGGGTAAAGGGGAAGCACTAAGAGGTGTTGAGAATGAATTCAAAATATTTTAACTTTGAACCCCAAACTAAGCTCATTTTTGGAACCAACTCATTAAATAGTTTAAAAACTGAGCTTAAGCCTTTTGGGAATACTCTGCTAATTGTAGCTCAAAAGAAAATTGAAGAGATGGGATATCTGAAAAGAGTTACGGATCAATTAACAGATGGCCACTTCAAATTATATTTTTGGTCTTCTATCCATGACAACCCGGTGGTATCCGATGTTGATGATGCTGTAGAATCTCTCAAATCAATAAAATTTGATGCAATCATTGCCTTAGGAGGGGGAAGCACGATAGATGTAGCCAAGGCCCTATCAGTGACTGCATGTACCGGTGGATTAGCTTGGGATTATGTCTATTCTTCAGCAAAAAGAACTGTAAGTCAAACCATTCCAGTTATTGCTATACCTACCACCTCTGGTACTGGGAGTCATATGACCAAATATTCCGTATTAACCAATCCTCAACAGGGCATTAAATCAACTATTGTTACAGAAAAAATTTTTCCCAAGGTAGCCATCGTTGATCCAACCTTAATGGTAAGTTTGCCCCAATATATGACGGCAGTTACTGGATTTGATGCTTTATCTCATGCAGTTGAATCCTATGTTTGTATCAATGCTAATCGGATGACCGACATGATTTGTGAAAAAGCAATTCAAACCATTGCTAAAGCTCTGCCACAGGTTATCAACAATTTAAATGATTTGATTCTACGTGAAGATATGGCTTGGGCTGATACCTTAGCTGGTATAGGAATTGCTTATTCGGGGAGCACTTTACCTCATGCTATGGGTCAACCTATCTCCGGACGATATCCAAAGATTCGTCATGGAGAAACTTTAGCGGCTATTTATCCTTCGATTGTCGGTTTTTCTTATCCAGGAAATGTTGAGAAGTTTGATCGAATAGTCCGTTGGATTGCAGAAGGTATCAAAATGGAAATTGAAAATATAGATGCTGAATTAGCTTCAAAGGTTTTTAGTGAATTTCTAAAAAGGATTGGATTATCAATTCGTTTGTCGGATTTTGGATTGGAAGAAAAAAACATTCATGATTTTATCGATCCAACGTTAAAATGCGGTGATGTTTATACTAATCCAGTGGTAGCTACTGAGCAGGATATTATCGAACTTTTTAAATTATCATTGTAGTTGAGCAAAATATTATTAATTATTGGAGGTAATATTAATGATAACCAAGGAACAATTTGCTGCAATGCAAGATCATTCAATATTAGAACCTTATGCTACTGAAAATGAAATACGAAAAAGATGTGAAGAAACTATTCAATATGGATTTGCAGCAGTTTATGTCAACCCATGCTGGGTTTCCTTTGCTAAAAAAATTATTGGAGACAAAGCAAAAGTGGGTACAGTAGTTGGTTTCCCACATGGTGCAAATACGACCAAGATAAAAATCGCTGAAGCTCTTGAAGTAATTGACAATGGAGCGGATGCTCTTGATTTAGTTATTAACATTTCAAAACTAAAATCAAAAGATTATGACTACGTGGAAAATGAATTGAAGCAATTTGTTAAAGCAGTTAAAGATAAAAAACCGAGTGTTTTGGTGAAAATCATCATAGAGACCTGTTATCTCAATCATGATGAAAAGGTCAAGGCTTGTGAAATTGTTGCTCGTTCAGGAGCTGATTACATTAAAACCTCCACGGGATGTGGCCCTGCTGGTTGTAAGGTAAGCGATATTCGGATTATGAAACGCATAGTAGGAGATAAGATGAAAATCAAGGGAGCCGATAGAATTAGCTCGGTTGAAGATGCGCTGTCGATCATTGAGGAAGGAGCGTCTCTTTTAGGTGAAAGCCATGCTATTCAATGGCTTGCTGATTGGGATAAACAGTTATGGTCAAAAGATTATAAGAGATGATTTATTTAATTAAGGACTCCTTTTAAAATATATGGAGTCCTTTTTTGTTTCTAATACAATGTTTTGTATTGCCAATATTTACCTTTAAAAAAGGAGAGGAATATGTCTTCCTATCATTCTAAGGCATTTGTTTACCATGGCCATCCCGAGCAGGTTACGTTGGAAACCCTTGACTTGGATTGTGGTCCAAATGATTTAATTGTCAAGGTTTTGATGTGTGCCCGTTGTGGAACCGATAAATCAATTTTCTTACATGGTCACAAAAACGTCGACCCTTATGCTCCCGTCGTTCTTGGTCATGAGTTGATTGGAACTATTGTTGAGGTTGGTAATAATGTTAAAAATTGTAATGAAGGGATAGGATATGCTCAAGGAAAAAAATTATCCCCTGATTATCTCAGTTTTTCTGTTGTTGAGAGAGTGACCTTCCAATCCCGCATAGCTCGCTATAAAAATGGCTTGATGCTTATTCCCAAACCGATAGCCAACCTTTCTTTTCAAATTAATGGCGGATATGCTCAATATATGAGAGTTCCTGAAGATATGATACGTTCAGAGTCAGTGATTCGAGTTCCTGAGATAGTTTCTGATGAAGAAGCCTGTTTGATAGAACCAGCAGCTTGTGCCTTGGAGTCGATTTATGCCACTCCTCATCCAGTTGGAGTAGACAAGGAGGGGAGGCATATCTATAAAGCCGGTATACGATCTGGTGGGAAAACCTGCATTATCGGTTCGGGAACGGTCAGTATGCTTTATGCTTCATTGGCAATATTAGAAGGTGCGAGTAAAGTGGTCATGGTGGTTCGATCTGAAAAAAAAGAAAAACTCATTCATCAAATTTTAAAAAACCAAGTCAATGTTTATGTTGTTCCTCAGCTCATAAATTCCACTATTCAAGAAAGACTTTTACAAGAAGAAAAAATCGTTCATGATTTGGAAGAAATGACCAGAGGATATTTATTCGATGATGTAGTGTGTGCCTGTTCTGATCCAAATGCCCAGCGGCTTATGCTTAAGCTTTATACCCGAGAAGGGTATGGAGTCGGAGCTTGTTTTGGGGGAACCCATTCTTTGGTCGATCAAGTCGACATTGATCAGAACCATTATCGTTGTGCCAAAACCATTGGAACCAGTGGTTGTTCAACCGATGCGATGAAAGCGGTATTACAATGGCTTTATGAAGGAAAATTATCTTTCCAAGGCTTTACTTCATCCAGGAAATTTACCTTTGATGACTCCCCTCAAGAATTTTTTACCACATCAGCTGATGGGCTTAAACCGGTTCTCTATCCCTGGGAATCCCGATTATGAGTAAAAAGGCAGTTATTATTGGAGCCGGAGCCTTGGCATTAGGTTTTTTAGGTGAACGATTAGCTCTGGATTATGAAATCACTTTTGCTGATAAGAACATAAAAACTCCATTTTTGAAAGAACTTCAAAATCAACAGCAGTATATTCTCAACATCTGCCATCTTGATGGCATAGAATCTGTCTCGATTCAAGGACGATTTAATGTCTTTAATCTTGACCAAGAAAAAGAAAAAAATGACTTTTATAAAGTAATTACTGAAGCCGATCTGATTTTTACCACGGTAGGAAATCAGAATTTACCGATCGTTATATCCCAGATTGCCCCAATACTCAACGAACAAATGAGGGGGAATTGTATCCTTTTATGTGAAAACGGACGTAACTTGGCTCAAATCTATCAAAAATTTTTTAAAGCCAGTAAGGTGGTTGATACTGTGATGTCTCGGATGTGCCGCTTTACCACACAGGAAGAAAGTGGTTATGGTTATAAACCACTTTGGAAAAACCTTCCTGACAGGTTGGTAGTTGAAGCTTATGACTACCTTCCGCTCAATGTTGCAGCATGCTCATCTGAACAATTTTCTCCGGTTTTCACTCTGATTGAACCTGATATTTTTTCAACCTGGGAAGATATTAAATTCTTCGCCCATAACGGAACTCATGCTTTTATTGCCTATCATGCTTTTCTAGATGGAATAAAATATTTTTCCGATGTTGATCATAAATTAAAGGAAAAAGCTGAAAAAATGCTGTTTAACGAAATCATCCCGGCTTTACATCGAGCTCACCCTGATTTTCCTTTACGTGATTTGAAAGATTATGGCGAAAATCTTTTAGAGAGAATATACAATCCATTCTTTCATGATTCAATTGACAGAGGTATTCGTGGGATATTGGAGAAATTAAAGCCAAGCGAGCGGTTAGTGAACGGATTGAGATTTATTCATCATCAGGGGATTAAACCAGTTCATTTTGCCAGCGCTATTTTAGCTGGTTATAAAATCATTTCCAAATTAGAGCTACTACCCGAAACCATTAAAGATTTTCTTATCAATCACTGTGGTATCATCGAGGAAGAACTTATTCAATTAATCATGGGTAATCC
>NZ_DAOLQM010000163.1:0-3034 GCF_035418125.1 Atribacter sp.
TCTTCCAGAAAGATGGGTCCAAAAACACATGACGGTGGATGGACTTCGAACCCAAATGGAACTTAAAGGTATTCCCTGCCTGCCGTTGCAGGAAATACGACCGACCCGGAAGCAGATGGTCGTATCCCGAGGTTTTGGAAAAGTAGTCGAAGTCCGGGAGGAATTGGAAGAAGCTTTGTGTGACTATGCAACTTTAGCTGCCTGGAGATTACGCCGAGAAGGATTGGCTGCTAAGACCATAAGCATATTCATCATGACCAGTCCTTTTCGCCCCGGTCCTCAATATGCCAATATTGCTACCGCCAGATTCCCAGAGGCTACCAACTCCACGGTGGCTTTTATCCGAGCAATACGGGAAATCCTGCCCCGAATTTATCGTTCGGGATACGCCTACCGAAAAGCCGGGGTTATTCTTCCTGAACTTTGTAATGAAAAATTGATCCAAGGAAACCTTTTTGTTTCTTTCTTGGAACGGAAAGAGCAGCGGTTGCTACAGGCGATCGACAAAATCAACGACCGGTGGGGGCGGGAAGTGGTCCATTTTGGAGCAACAGGACTGGCACAACCCTGGGCAATGCGTCGGGAAAGGCTTTCTCCCTGCTTTACCACCAACTGGGGAGAGCTTCCGGTGGCTTATGTGTCGTGAGAAACTGAATCAAGCCTTTAAAAAAAATATTTAAAAGAATGGAGGAATGCAATTAGTTTGTATCCAAAAGAGCATTTGGAGAAGGATACGCTATAATATGAACCAATCATTGGAACCGAAATTTGAGAACTAAAAAATGAAGATTATTTTAGCTAATAAAGGAGAGTTGCACATGGAGCAACGAATATTGGAAAATATACCCTTTAATGTGGATCGAGGTACCCTATTCGAAACGTATCATATTGAAGAGGGAAGCGACGATTCAAAACGAATTGACCAGTTAATCGCCGAAGCCGAAAAGATTGCCAAGCCGAAAGCAATATATAAACTTTCAACTATTGATGAAAAAACTGAAAATACCGTAATTATAGACCAAACGAAATTTACCAGCCGAGTGCTTCGGGTAAACCTGGACGAAGTTCATCGAGCATTTCCTTTTATTGTAACCTGTGGAATGGAGCTTGAAGAATGGTCATTGATAATAACCGATATGATGGAGCAGTTTTGGGTGGACTCCATTAAAGAGCAAGCTGCCTTGCAAGCTTATCAAGCAGTTCAGAGCGAACTCGAAGATCGCTACCGGTTGGGGATGACCTCGACCATGAATCCGGGATCTTTGGAGGATTGGCCGATGAAGGAACAAGTAGCACTTTTTTCGCTATTTGGAGATCCTAAAAAACTTATCGGAGTTACATTAACCGATAGTTTTTTGATGGTTCCAATTAAATCGGTTTCCGGGGTTATTTTCCCAACCAATAGCAAATTTGAAAGTTGTCAACTTTGTCCCAGAAAAAATTGCCCGGGAAGAAGAGCTCCTTACGATCCCGGGCTTGGTGAATCAAAGTATAGCTTTGGTAATAAGTAGCGACATATAGGTCTCCCCTTTTGGTAAAGGGGGAAAAAGGAGGATTTCAAAAGCCTAGGTAAGAATCAAAATCCTTCCCAATCTCCCTTTTTCTAAAGGCAGAAGTCTTTTTAGTAGTTTTTATTATTAAATTTTTACTTATTATTTATTAAAGGATATACAGGATAAAAAAACCTAAAAGATGGGATCCTCACGGCTTCTAAATACGAAGCCTCAGGATGACGGAGGTGTAGATGGGATCCTCAAGGCTTCTGAATACAAAGCCTCAGGATGACAGATTAAAGATACACCCCTTAATCCCCCTCAATGGGGAAATTAAAAAGTGAAACCTCAAGACAACATATGCGGTGTTAGGTGAGGTTCTCACATCCTTAAATGATGAGAAGGCAAGGGAGAATGTTGAAATTTTTTAAGAATTGATCGGTTCATTCGTGATATAATTTTTTACAATGTAAACAATTAAAATGGGGTGGCTCAATTGATAGATGAACTTAACAAAGAAAAATTACTTCATAGAATTGTTGTTGACCCTAAGGTTTGCCATGGGAAAGCACATATAGCTGGTACTCGAGTTATGGTTTCGGTTATTTTAGATAACCTGGCTTCAGGACTTAGCCCAGATGAAATTCTATTAAGTTATCCATCATTGGTAATCGAAGATATCCATGCCGCGCTTGCTTATGCAGCCCTTCTTAGCAAGGAGCGAATCGAAGTTCCACTCTAAGATGATAAAACTAAAAATTGATGAAAATCTTCCAAAAGAAGTAGCTCAACATTTTAACCAGAGGGGAAGAAATGCGCAAACAGTTTTGGATCAAAATCTCAAAGGATGTACAGATGAGATCTTGCTTAGAATTTGCCAGGAGGAAAAGCGAATATTGGTTACACTAGACTTAGATTTTTCGAATATTACCCTCTATCCGCCGGGAACTTATGAGGGGATTATTGTGTTTCGGGTTAAAAACCAATCAAAAAATACTATATTATCATTAATACCAATGATTGATAAAATGCTTGATAAAGAAAAACTCAGAGGAAAATTGTGGATTGTTGAAAAAGAAAGAATAAGAATACACGAACCATTTAATAGTTGATGGAAAGTTTTCTAATTATTAACAATAAATCGTTGAATAACTTAACATTAAGTTTTTGATTAATAATTTAAAATTAGCACAAAAAAAGCCTGGTCTAAGTAAAAACCAAATCAAAAAATAGTGATATTGAGTTAGCATTCTTTAACGGCTAATTTTGCTTCTTTTGGCTCTACGGATTTTAATATTAAAAAAATTGTTGATTTTAATTAATGACCTCTGACCCCCATGCCATTAGGTGTATAAGACAGCAAAATCCAAGACTCGACATACTATGTCATACTGCTATATTAAAAAAAGAGCAGACGCAATAAATTGGCAGCTCAATCAAAATCCTTCACAATCTCCCTTTGTCTAAAGACACAAGTCTTTTTCCTAGTTTTTATTATTTAATGTTTTACTTATTATTCATTACTCGGTATACAGGATAAA
>NZ_DAOLQM010000163.1:3134-4982 GCF_035418125.1 Atribacter sp.
CTCAGGATGACGGAGGTGTAGATGGGATCCTCACGGCTTCTGAATACAAAGCCTCAGGATGACAGATTAAAGGAACACCTTCGAATTATAAAGTGAATCTTCAGGGTGTCAGATTTGAGATATTAATAATATACTGGATTTACTGGCTAGATTTTTGAAATTCATAAAGGAAATCGATGATGGAGTGAATCCCACGGAAAAAGTCATTTATAGAAAAATGCTCATTGGGTGAATGAACTCCATCGTCAGGGCTTCCCCAACCATTCATACAGATCGAATCGGGAACGAGATATCTTTTAAATAAATTGGCCACTCCTACCGAACCACCGCCTCGGATGAGAACCGGAGAACGACCAAAATGGTTCTTGATAGCTTGGTTAAAAGCAGTAAAGATCGGCTTGTGAGGATCAGTTATAATCGGTTCGATTCCAGGAAGAACCTCGACACGATAATCGATATCGGGAGGAACTAAGGATTTGAGATGTTCTAAAAGAAGAGTAGCTATCTTCGAAGGGGTTTGATTAGGAACCAGACGAAAACTAAATTTTGCGCTACAGCGAGCAGGAATAATGGTTTTTGAGCCAGATCCGGTATACCCTCCCCATATTCCACAGATGTCAAAAGTAGGTCGAACGGTCATACTTTCCAGGGGAGTGTAGTTCATTTCCTGCTGAAAAGCACGAATACCCAGCTCTTTTTTTATGCTTTCTTCCTGAAAAGGAAGTTGTGCCATTTGCTCTCGTTCCCAAGGTTCTGGTTCATGGACATCTTGGTAAAAACCTGGAATGGTGATTTGTCCCTGATCATTTTTGAGCTGACTGAGAATCTGAATGAGAGAGGTGGCCGGGTTAGGAACTCCACCGCCAAATTGCCCAGAATGTACATCAAAAGCTGGTCCAGCGCAAGTGATTTCAAAGTAAGCTAAACCTCTTAAACCATAGACCAAAGCTGGAACTCCTCGATCAAATTGACCAGCATCCATAATAAGAATCGAGTCAGCCCGGAAGAGTTCTTTCTGAGAAGATAGTAGCTCCTCAAAATGAGCGCTCCCAATTTCTTCTTCTCCCTCAATAACAATTTTATAATTACCAGGAAGTGAGCCGGTTTTTGAATAAATGATTTCCATAGCTTTTAAGAAGGAAAAAAACTGTCCCTTGTCATCATCGGCACCACGAGCATAGATCATATCTCCTTTAATAGTGGGATCAAATGGGGGGGTGTGCCACTGTTCTATGGGATCTACTGGCTGAACATCATAATGACCATAAATGAGCAGGGTAGGTAAATTTGGATAGGGGCAATGTTCGGCAAAAACTACCGGTGCTCCTGAAGTGGGAAGGATTCGAGCCTGCAACCCGATATTCTGACAATATTGAACCAACCATTGTGCGGCACGATGAAGATCATCTTTATGGTCGGGATTGGCGCTGATAGTTGGCATACGGAGAAGTTCAAAAAAATGATCGAGAATAGACTGACGATTTATTTCAATAGCTTCATGGATTGCTGATAAGTTCATTTTTTTTCCCCTTTCAGTTGATAAGTGTGCCAGTGATGTTTTTATTGTAACAGATATTCAGTGTGAAAAGACATGGATTTGTATTTTTAAGAAGACCGAGGGGAAAGGGGTGAGAGAAAAAATAAATATGGAAAAAAATGGGATGAAGGTGATAGTTACGATTCGACGTGCCATGGTATGTCGAAACATTTAATAAAGATTGGGCACAATATATGGTGCCCCTATAGTTTTTATATTCTTCTGTAGGGGCTTGATTTATCATGCCCGCATTCCATCCAAATCCGTCATTGCGAGGAGTTCAACCGTTCTTTGGTTGGACGACGTGGCAA
>NZ_DAOLQM010000164.1:0-4925 GCF_035418125.1 Atribacter sp.
TATGACTGTTTTTCTATTCCTAATCCTTTAAAGACTTCATTAAGAGATTGCCACGACCTCAAAAAACGAGGTCTCGCAATGACGGATTGGGTTGATAAAATCCTCGTGGCTTCATAATACAAAGCTTCAGGATAATGACCTATTTTAATTCTTTGGTAAGGGCTTGATTATATCCAAAATACTATACCAAAAAAACTCCAATTTTTAAAAGATGTTCCCCAAAGAAAAACAATTGAGTAAGATCAGATATTCTATTTGATTTTTTTTGTAGAAAAATCCCTTAAATATTTCAAATAATTCCTAAAATTTTCTTTCACTTCGTTCAGGCTATCGCCACCAAATTTTTCCCGGACCACTGAGGCAAGAACCCAGGCCACCATTGCTTCACCCACTACCAATCCACGTGGAACAGCACAAATATCTGATCGTTCATACCTAGCCACCACATTGGATTTTTCAATAATATCAACCGATGGCAATCCCTTTTGTAGGGTTGGTATGGGTTTCATAGCACATCTTACTACAATTGGTTCGCCGGTGGAAACTCCACCCTCAACTCCTCCTGCCCGATTGGTAGAACGAAAAAAGGAAAATGGTTCTCGGTCTTGATCATAATAAATCGCGTCATGAGCTTCACTCCCAAAAAGTTGGGCTGATAAAAAGCCATCCCCAATTTCAACGCCTTTCACCGAAGGAACGCTCATCAATCCTGCTGCTAATTGGGCATCCAATCTTTTAGCAGCTGAGGTATAATCACCTAATCCGGGAATCATTCCAAAAGCCACCACGACAAAAGTTCCACCCAATGAATCGCCTTTTTCCCGAGCTTGATCAATAACCTTCATCATTTTCTTTTCAGATTGTTGGTCAAAGGTCGCAAGTGTGGAGTTGAGAGCCGCTTTGATTTTTTCTTCAAGAGTCATTTCGGTATCGGCGACAATTCCTCCGATGCTTTCCACATAACCCCCTACCCCTATACCCAGTTGATTTAAAAACATCTTGGCAAAACTTCCTGCAACACAACGACCAACCGTTTCTCGAGCACTAGCCCGTTCAATAACGTTTCTTATATCGGTAAATTGATATTTAACCATTCCCGCCAGGTCAGTATGACCCGGTCGCGGTATTGTCACCTCATGATAATCGGGAGGAGGAAAACCGAGGGGATCCATTTGTATCTTCCAATTCACTGAATCCCGGTTTCTTACCAAGACTGAAATAGGAGACCCTAAGGTTTCTTTCCATCTTACTCCTCCTAAAAATTCAACAGTGTCTTTTTCCATTCTCATTCTTGGACCCGATCCGTACCCTTTTTGGCGACGGACTAATTCATTTTGGATAAAGTCAACATCAACCGGAAGCTGAGAAGGAAAACCACTTATTATGGTAGTAATTCCCGTACCATGAGACTCTCCAGCAGTTTCATAATGAACCATAGTCATCAACCTGTTCTTTAATTTTTTTTACTTTGATTAGAAAAGCCTTCAAACCATCCTCATCTTCTGTTTTAATAAATTCCTTGATGATTCGAAGACCTCCTTCCAATTCATCAATAACAGATAGAATCTGGGCTTGATTGGTGAGGAAAATATCTAACCAAACCTCGGGAGAGGAACCTGCTATTCGGGTTAAATCTCGAAATGACGATCCGGCAAATTGGCTAAAACTATAATCCTTTTCATAAACCTGTGAGGCATAAACATTGGCAATTACGTGCGGTAGGTGACTAACCAAAGCACAAACACGATCATGTTCTGGGGCGGTCAAAAAAAAACCCGGCTCTCCAGGCAATTTGTAATCTCCTCAATAATATTTTTTTCTCCATCCTTGAAAGACCGATAGGGAGTAACCAGAAGCGGCCTCCCCTTGAATAGCTTTTGTTGGGCAAAACGTGCTCCACCTTCAACCCCACCACCCATAGGGTGAAAACCGCAATATAGATTTTTATTTGGAGCTGGAATTAAGTGATCAAAAACCCATTGCCGAGTGCTCCCCAGATCGAAAACCATCGCCTGAGGTAACAAATAAGAATGGATATCTGAATAAATTTTTGGAATGACCCGAACTGGCGTAGCAATAAAAATCAAATCTGATCCTTTTGCAGCCAGTTGGGGTGATTTAGCTATGCGATCAACCATACCTTTTTGCAAACACCATTGTTTAGTTTCTTCATCGATATCATAACCTGTGATAAATATTTTTTTTGACCATTGCGAAAGGTCACATGCTAATGAAGAACCTATTAGGCCTAAACCAATGATCGCAATTGAATAGGTCATATTATATGGTCCTTCCCTTTAATCCAGCAATTTTCTTAAGCTCTGCCATCATAGTTGAAAATTGAATGGGATCCTGTGATTGAGGACCATCGGAAAGCGCCTCGATAGGATTGGGATGAACCTCGATAAGTAACCCATCAGCTCCGGCAGCAAGAGCGGCATAACTCATTGCCGGAACCAACTCGGAACGACCAGTACCATGGCTGGGATCAACCACAATAGGAAGATGACTTTGTTTCTTGACCAAGGGAACGCAGCTTAAATCCAGAGTATTCCTGGTAGCCGATTCGAAGGTCCTAATCCCTCTTTCGCATAAAACCACGTTATAATTTCCCTGAGAGAGAATATATTCAGCTGACATAAGGAGTTCATCCACCGTACTCATCATCCCTCGCTTTAGAAGGATTGGTTTCCGCAACCTTCCGGCCGCCTCCAACAATCGAAAGTTTTGCATATTTCTTGCTCCAATTTGAATCATGTCGGCATATTCATTAACTAAGGGAAGTTCCTCTATGCCCAAAGCTTCAGTTACTATGGGCATACCAGTTTCTTCCCGGGCTTTAACTAAAATTTTTAAACCTTTTTCTCCCAATCCCTGAAAACTATAAGGAGATGTCCGCGGCTTAAAAGCTCCGGCTCGTAAAATCGTTGCTCCGGCTTCCTTTACTCGATAGGCCGTTTCCATAAGCTGTTTTTCCGATTCAACCGCACAAGGTCCTGCCATAACTACAAACTTACCAGGACCGATAGGAACCTTTCCTATTTCTATTACCGTATCCTCTGATCGAAATTCACGACTAGTCAATTTATATGGAGCAAGAATTGGAATTACCTTTTCAACAAAGGGAAGAACACTAATTTTTTCTTCTAAATTGACCTGACGTTCATCACCAATTGCACCAATAATGGTTCTTTCGGTTCCTTTGGATATATGTGCTCCAAAACCTAACTTCTTCAACCGTTCAACAATTTCATCGACTTCTTGTTGTGAGGTTCCACGCCGTAAAACGATTATCATTCAACCACACCTCTTTTATGATGCAAACCATAAAGTTCACCACATGCTGCCCCAATGTCCTGACCACGGGGTTCTCGAATGGTGACATTTATTTTATTATCTTCCAAGATTCGGGCAAAAGTCATGACCCTTGCCGGAGAAGAAGGAACGAAATGGCATTCAGCTATAGGATTACCTGGAATAAGATTGACATGTACTAGCAATCCCCGTAAAAGAGAAGCCAATTGAAAGGCATACTCCCGTTGATCATTGATATCGGTCCATAAAGAATATTCAATAGTTACTCGACGATGTGTCAAGGCAATATATTGCTCGATGGTTTTCATTAATTGAGAAATAGGATAGACGTCATTAATAGGTATCAGCTGTTTCCTTAGTTCGTTTTTAGGAGCATGAAGAGATACCGCCAAATTAACTTGAGGCCACTCCTGGGCTAATTTGATAATTTTATCCGGTATCCCAATAGTAGACACAGTCATATTTCGAGAACCAATATTAAAACCATCGGAATGGTTAAATACCTGAATCGCTTTCGATAGTTGTTCGTAATTCAACAAAGGCTCTCCCATTCCCATAAACACAATGTTTTTAATTACACTATTACTTTCAATCTGGGTTTTCCAAGCACTCTCAACAATTTCTTGATAGGTCAGGTTTCGGCTAAAGCCACTTTGTCCGGTAGCACAAAAGGAACAGCCAACCGGACATCCCACTTGGGTAGAAAGACAGATGGTTATACGTTTGCGATGAGGGATAACCACAATTTCAATTCCATTTCCATCAGCGAGTCGCAATAAATACTTCATGCTTTGATCGGATGAAACCATTTTCGTTTCAATCTTTATCTGACCAATATCAAATCTTTGGGATAATACCTGGCGAAAACCAAGAGGCAGATTTTTCATTTCATCCCAGGTGGTTGCATTTTGTTGATACAGCCAATGAGTGATTTGTTTTGATCGGTAACTGGGTTCACCCATCATTTCAAGAAAGGTTAATAAGTCATTTGGAAGCAAACCGATTATATTTGATTTTTCCATTCAATACATCCTTTTAGTTTCGATATTATTGGGAATCTCTTTCGAATGTTCCTCACTATAAAAAGAGAGAGAATAATTGCAACAGCACATTGGGCAACATCAACCGGCACTTCATAGATAAGTACTGGCCATCCAAAAAGGACCATTGTAGCAATCGCATATCCGCCAATCATCAACAAAGATCCCACGAAAAGAGCAATGAGATCCATTTTCCCCTCCCGCCCTTGGCTAATCCAACCAACAATAAAACCTTCTAATCCTTTGATCACTAATGAAAACGGAATCCACACCGTGAGCCCGGCATGCAAATCAGCTAGAGATGAACCAATTGCTCCAGAAACAGCTCCAGCAATCGGACCGAAAAGGAGTGAAACAACAAAAATAACCGTATCACCTAGATGAAAATACCATCGAATCGAAGGTATGGGAATCCGGATCAGTGAAGCTATGAAAGTCAGAGCTATCCCCAGAGCACTCAAACAGAGTAAACAAATACTTCTTTTCATAAGAATCTTACCAGGTCTTTTTATTTCATATTGTACAATAAAGGGTTTTCAATTTAAATAACTGTTAATCTTTATTGTTTCT
>NZ_DAOLQM010000165.1:0-4906 GCF_035418125.1 Atribacter sp.
TTCCTGTCTTGGCGGTGAGATCGGCAATGATTTTTTCATGAAGATTCGACCAGGGTATCGCATTGATTTCAACTTTTATTCCGAATTTCTCCTCAAAAAGCTTGCTGACCTCAATGGCAGCTTTTTGTTCGACGGGTTCAAATAAAACTACGGTTAATTTCTCTGGTTTTGGTGCAGTCGGGACTTTGCTAAAATCGGGTTCGGCAGCGAAGAGTAGGCTTGTTCCGAATGAAAGAGTAACTATAACAATAAGTAAAGTAAACCAAAAAAACTTTTTCATTTTTTCCCTCCTTTTGCTTTAATAAACATAGTATATATTTATCCTTTCTCATTTTCAATGATTTCATGAATAGATGTTCATGCTACTTTCATAGCACCAGATGAGGATGAAAGAGCTGATGGGGTGAGGGGGCGAGGGGGAGAAAAAGGAGAAGAGAAGAGGGTTCAAGATGACGCATTTTTATAATTCCTTCTCCCTTGATGGGAGAAGGTGAGGATGAGGGTGAAAACCCGGAATGAGATTCTGGTTGGTTGCTCAATATGAGTTACCTATAAAAATTATTCCGGTATTTTCAAGATAGACCCTAAGCCACTTATTTTTAACCAAACGAAAATGAAAAATACCTATTCAGGTATCAATCTTTCCCTTTAGCAAAGAGGGTTAGGGAGATTTGAAAAATTAGAAAAATTAAAAAACCTTAAAAGAGGGGTTTGCCCTAATCACTATAATTTGATATTAATTATTGGACTCTATAAATGTAAAATTGTATAATAATTTTAAAAGTAGTATTGGTTAGAAATATTTATCAAACAATTAGAAGGAGGTGATAGCTATCGATTGGTAAGGGAAGGAGGGAAGTTGTATTTAAAAACATTTACTACTAAACACAATATGAGGAGGGTCCTAAAATGCGTAAAATTATGTTATTACTAATGGTGATATTTGTCCTCTTGGGAACTGCCTTTTGCTATGCTGCCGATGTCGAACCCTATGACGTAGCTTTTATTGTCAAGGCAACTGACTCTGATTTCTGGCAATATACCATTGTTGGTGCAAAAAATGCGGAATTTGACCTTAAAGGTTTGGTTAAAATAACTGTCTATGGTCCGCCATCGGAAGCTGATATTGATGAGCAAGTAGCTATCTTGGAGAATGTTGTCAACACCAAGCCGGACGCCATTGTTATTGCATCAACTAGTTCAGAAGCTACATCTTTGGTTCTTGATAATGCATACAAACAGGGTATAAAAATCGTCTTGATTGACAATTTTGTTTACGACACAGGAATTCACTCTTTCTTAGCAACCAACAACAAAGTAGGAGGAGCCCTGGCTGCTGATAACCTGGTTGAATCTCTCAAAGCTGCTGGAAAGCCTCTAGAAGGGAAAATTAGCCTCATCAGTGCCATGGCTGGAGTACAGGTTCTGGTTGATAGGGATGATGGGTTTGCTGCCAGACTTAAAGAGATAGCCCCAGGGCTTGAAGTTCTTCCTACCCGATACGTAGATAACGATATTGCTGTCGCTGCCAATGCTGCCGAGGACCTTTTAACCGCAAATCCTGATTTACTTGGCTTCTTTGCCGATAACAACCATACTGGTGATGGTGTTGCAAGGGTAATTGAGGAACGGAGCTTGCAAGATAAGATTGTTGCTGTTGCCTATGACTCTGATCCGCAGGAAATTGATGCCTTGCGGAGCGGAGCTTTGAAAGCCCTCATTGTTCAGGATCCACACGGCATGGGGTATAAGGGAGTCATGTTCGCATTTATGGCAATAAATGGTGAACCTCTGCCTCAGTATTATGATACTGGAGTTTACGTAATCACCAAGGAAAACCTTGATGATTCTATGTGGATTCTTGATCCTTTCTCCAGAAAAAAATATTAATAGGTTAAATGAAATAGCGGGTGGTTATTGCCACCCGCTATTTCATTTCTATCTTAATGCCAAAAATAGAGTGGCGTTTTAAGAGAGGTTTCTATAGCTTTCGTAAACTCATAGCTTTTTGGAATTTGGCTTTATATTGTTGGTGTTGGGATTCTAATGACAATTAATTTTACTTTTTGACTGGCATAAAAAGGAAGGGTATATTATTTAACCATTCAAAATGAACTGTTCTGAAAAAGCTGCAGTAAACACTTTCAAACCAAAGGAGAGGTCTTATGTCTTTCGGAAAAGAGGTCTTAAGACTTGAGAATATTAGTAAATCTTTTCCTGCAGTGAAAGCTTTGGATCAGGTAAATCTATCAGTGAAAGCAGGTGAGGTTCGAGGACTGGTTGGAGAAAATGGAGCAGGAAAATCAACCCTCATTAAGATTGTTACCGGCGCTTATATTAAAGACTCCGGAAGGATGATATTTGAAGATAAAGAAATCTTAAGGAACTCACCAATTATTTCAAAAGAGTTAGGAATATTCGCAGTTTACCAGGATGTAATGGTTGCTCAAGATCTGAGTGTTGCTGAGAATTTCTTTTTAGGAAATCAACCTAAAAAAGGACCAATTATTGACTGGGGGAAAATGTATAGGGAGTCCAAGAAATTTCTTGATGAGATTGAGGTCGATATTGATGTAAAAAGAAGCATAAAAGAATTAAGTGCAGCTGAGGGGAAAATGATTACCATTGCTAAATCCCTTTGGCATCGCCCAAAGCTAGTCATATTTGATGAGCCAACTGCGGTTCTCACTCGGAATGAAACCAAAATTTTATTCCGTATCATTAAAAATTTAAGAGAAAGAGGCTCGGCCATTATTTATATTTCCCATAACCTGGAAGAAGTTTTTGATACTTGTGATACGGTAACCGTACTCAAAGATGGAGCAGTGGTGGGAACCTATACTATAGAAGAATTGGGGAGCGTGGAAAAGCTTATTCCTTTGATGGTCGGTAGAACCATCGAAGAAATGTATTATAAAAAGGAAGTTGGAATTGGCCGGGAACTCCTTCGGGTTGAAAATCTTTCAGGAAAAAAATTCCAAAATATTAATATCAATGTTAAAGCTGGAGAAATTTTGGGAATATTTGGTTTGGTTGGAGCAGGGAGAACGGATATTGCTAGAGCAATCTATGGTGCTGATAAATTTGACAAGGGAAAGATTATAGTCAACGGGAAGGAAATATCGATAAAAAAACCCAAAGACTCATTAAGGAGTGGAGTTGGTTATCTTCCAGAAGACCGAAGAATTCAGGGTACTTTTTCTCAACAGGATATCGAATTTAATATTAATGCTATAAACCTGGAAAAAGTCATGAGAGCCGGGATATTGATTTATAAAAAAGCTTATGAACAAACCAAAGATTATGTTGATAAGCTCTCGATTAAAATAGGGAGTATGTATCAAAAGGTATCGGATTTAAGTGGAGGGAACCAACAAAAAGTTGTTATAGCTAGGTGGTTATGTAAAAATCCCGATGTTCTTATCTTTGATGAACCAACCGCAGGGATTGATGTGGGTACGAAGGCGGAAATTTATAGATTGTTCAATGAAATTCTCAATCAAGAGAAGGGTATTATTTTAATATCATCGTATTTACCGGAATTGATAGGATTATCGGATCGGATCCTGGTGATTTCGAATGGGATGGTTGCTGGTGAAGTGGAAAGGAAGGAGTTTTCTGAGGAGTATCTTCTAACCTTAGCGATGAAAAACATCGTTTCGAAAGAAAAAATCAGGGAGGCAGTTTAAGACGATGAAAAACAATCAACGTAAAGCCTTCGCCGAAAGGAACCTTTTGATAATATTAGCTGTTATGGCAGTTTATCTCATCATAGCAACCAAGGGTAATTTTTCATCCTGGGATAATATTACCAATTTGATTAGACAGTCATCAATCAATGGAGTGGTTGCTATTGGGATGACCCTGATCATTATTACTGGGGGAATTGACCTTTCGGTTGGATCCATTGTCGGCTTATCCGGAATGATTTATGCGCTTTTAACTTCTAACCGGGGTGATATTCAAATGGCTTCATCCCTGGCAATTATTATTTCTCTGGGAGTTTCAGCGCTAATAGGATTAGCTAATGGGGTAGCAGTTCATAATGGTCGAGTACCACCTTTTATTGCCACTTTGGGAATGATGACCTTGGTAAGAGGATTAGTCATGTATGTATCGAGCGGTAGGATGATTTCCGGCCTCCCGATTGGTTTTAGAGAATTTTCGGTTGCTACTATGCTGGGGATTCCTGCTCTTGCGTGGACTTGGATTTTCTTAGCTATTTTTATGGCTTTTGTTTTGAAATATACCGTGTATGGGAGAAATCTTTATGCGATAGGGAGCAACGTTGAAGCCGCCAGGTTATCAGGTATAAATATTGGTTCTAATTTATATAAATTTTATGTAACGGCTGCTCTTTTTAGCGGTATAGCTGGCTTAATGCTTGGGACTAGGATGGCGGCTGGAGTGCCAACCGGTGGACAGGGTTATGAACTTGATGCGATAGCTTCAGTGGTTATTGGTGGAGCGAGCCTCAGTGGGGGGGTAGGTACAATATTTGGTACTGCACTGGGTGCCCTCATTATCCAAACTTTGAGGAATGGTGGTAATCTTTTAGGTGTTGATCCATTTATTATGCAGATTATAATTGGTGCGATCATTATCCTCGCCGTCTTCTTTGACCAATATTTAAAAGGAAGAAAGACGGGATAGAGGTTCATGCTACTTTACGGCCCTAAATGATGATGAAAAATACTTATCTTAAACCCGCCAACCACGTTGTAGATCGACCCAAGAATCTTATCAACCCAATCCGTCATTCTGAGGAGCAAAGCGACGTGAGAATCTCATTTAGCAAAATTTTGTTTATGTAACTTTTTCATTATTTTAGAGTAACCATTAAAAAATGAAAAGCACCCTCCCCGCCGTAAAACGGCACCCCTCCAAGGAGGGGAATTGTTGAATT
>NZ_DAOLQM010000166.1:0-4901 GCF_035418125.1 Atribacter sp.
CAAACCTAATCATCGTATATTTCACAGCGATGGAACATTGCAATGGATTTGGAAAACTATTTGTAAAGAAGTTGATGTGCTTTTCTCCTTTGATCCTAGTTTGGATATTGATAAAATTCGTCAAGAAAATAAGGATATTTTTTTGATTGGCAATATAGATCCAGTAAAAATTATGCTTGAGGAAAAATCCGAAGAAATCGTTAAAATAAGTTGGGAAAAGATAAGGGCTGGAGGAAAAAATTTTGCTCTTGGGCTAGGGGGAGAGCTGGTTTCTGGAACACCCGAAGAAAACATCAAGGTTATTTCTTACCTACAAGATGAATTTTAGATTAAATTAGTATTATTTTAAAGAACTCAGGAGGCAGGAAAACAGTGGTTTTAAACACTGAAAATGATATGGGACAGACAAAAATAACTCCATTAAAAGATATTCATGGAAAATTAGGAGCCAAGATGGTTCCTTTTGCTGGATGGGAGATGCCTTTATTTTACAAAACAATTACCTATGAACACGAGGCAGTTCGCACTAAAGCTGGTATTTTTGACTTAACCCATATGGGGGAGTTAAGGATTTCTGGAAAAAATTGTGAGTTAGAATTAGCTCAATTAACAACCAATGACCCAACCAGATTATTGCCAGGTCGAATTCAATATTCACTGCTTTGCCAACCTAATGGGGGAATAATAGACGATATATTGGTGTATAGATTAGAAGATGGATTTTTCTTGGTAGTAAACGCCGCCAATACAACGAAAGATTATGAATGGATAAAATCCCACCTAAAGGGAACTGCTCAAGTTGAAAATTTAACTGATTCAAAAGCTTTGATAGCCATCCAAGGTCCAGAATCAGAAAATATTGTAACAGAATTAGAACCGGCGGTTTTCGGATTAAAATATTATCATTTTTTAGAGACCAAAGTTTTTGGTTCAAAGGCCATTATTTCACGTACTGGATATACCGGAGAGGATGGTTTTGAACTATATATTCCATGGGAGCAGGCGATAAAAGTCTGGGATTCTTTGGAAGCAATTGCTAGAAAAAAGCGAATAGATCTTATTCCAATCGGACTAGGAGCAAGAGATACCCTAAGATTGGAAATGAGGTATCCGCTGTACGGGAATGATATAGATGACGAGACAACCCCTTTGGAGGCAAATTTAGAATGGGTAGTAAAATTTGATCACCAATTCATTGGGAAAGAATCGCTACTTGAACAAAAAAGAACCGGGATAAAGAAATGTCTAGTTGGTTTTATTGCCATCGATCGGGGAATTCCTCGCCAGGGGTATCCAATTGTTTACCATAAAGAAAGAGTTGGTATGGTGACCAGTGGTACCTTTTCTCCGAGTTTAAAGAAGAATGTTGGAATGGGTTATGTAAGTCCATCCTTAGCAAAACCAGGGACTATTGTTGATTTGTTGATTCGTGAAAAAATAGTGAGAGCTGAAATTATCGAAGGACCTTTTGTTTCTCCAAAAATTAAAAAAGATAGGACACTTATGGAGGAAAAATGATGTATCCTGAAGACCGCTATTATACAAAAAGTCATGAATGGATTAAGGTGGAAGGAAATCATGCTACGGTAGGCGTGACATATTATGCTCAGGAACAGCTGGTCGAAGTCGTTTTTGTTGAACTCCCTGAACCAGGAATGGAAGTTAAAGCTGGTGATGGAATTGCAGTTTTAGAGTCAGTGAAAGCCGTATCAGATATCTATGCACCAGTATCAGGAACAATATTAGAAGTGAATAAAAAACTTGAAGATCAACCAGAATTGATCAATAAAGACCCCTATGGAGAAGGATGGATTTTTTCCCTCGAGATCATCCAAAAAGAGGAGATTGATAAGTTGATAAGGGCAACCGAATACCAATCCCTCATCGAAAATGAACCAAAATAATCTTATTTTAAGCAGGTGGCAGAGATTGCGATATATCCCAACAACCGAACAAGATCGGAAAGATATGTTAAAAAGTATAGGGTTACAATCCATGGAGGGACTTTTTGATGATGTTCCAGACAGAGTCCGCCTTCAAGGAGAATTAAACTTACCATCCGCTCAAACCGAATATGAGCTGTTCAAATCTCTTAAAAGTTTAGCTGAAAAGAATAATAATCTTGAACAGTATCCTTCTTTTTTAGGTGCTGGTGCTTATGGCCATCTAATCCCCAGTGCAGTCCAGCACATTCTAAGCCGTTCAGAATTTTATACTGCCTATACTCCCTATCAACCGGAGATCAGCCAGGGAGTTTTGCAAGCCATCTATGAATATCAAAGCCTGATTTGCAGTTTGACTGGGATGGATGTAGCGAATGCTTCGCTGTATGATGGAGCCACCGCTCTGGCTGAAGCTGCTGTTTTGGCTGGTGAAGCTACCAAGCGGAAGAAAATATTCCTGCCTATGACAATTCATCCCGAGTATCGGATGGTTACTCAGCTCTATCTTGAGAACCGTGGTATGGAAGTCATCCAAATCCCACATGATAAGGGACAAACAGATTTAAATTATTTAAAGGATAATATCAACGAAGAAATTGCCGGTGTATTAATACAACAACCAAATTTTTTTGGTATTTTAGAAGAAGTGAAAGAGGTGGCTTCTTTAACCCAGAAATTTGGAGCTCTATTGGTTGTCAGTGTGAATCCAATCTCTTTGGGCATCTTGGAAGCACCAGGTCATTATGGTGCGGATATTGCCGTTGGAGAAGGTCAAGGGCTCGGAAATCCAGTGGCATTTGGGGGTCCGTTTTTAGGATTTTTTGCAACTCGTGATCGATTTATTCGTCAAATACCGGGAAGGATTGTAGGAGCAACCAAGGATATTGAAGGAAAAAGAGGATTTGTTCTTACGTTACAAACCAGAGAACAGCACATCCGTCGTCAGCGAGCCAGCTCTAACATCTGTTCAAATCAAGCTCTTAATGCCTTAGCAGCAACGGTTTTCCTTTGTTTGGTGGGGAAAAAGGGATTGCAAGAAGTAGCCAATTTATGTTTACAAAAAGCACATTATGCTTATAGAAAAATTACCAGTATTAAAGGGTATTCCCCTTTGTTTACTCAACCGTTTTTTCATGAATTTCCAATTCAAACTCCTGATTCACCGGAAGTAATCAATAAAGTGCTTTTAGAGAAAGGAATTATCGGTGGATTGGATCTCAAAAGACATTATCCAGAGCTCGGTCCCAGTATGCTATTGTGCGTGACTGAAGCGCGTACAAAAAAAGAAATTGATACTTTAGTTCAAGCATTGGAGAATTACCATGAATAATGTCAATGAAGTACCTTTGATATTTGAGATGACTTCACCAGGTCGTCGAGCTTATGAATATCCTCAGAATGATGTTCCTTTAGAAAAAATAAATGACCTTATTCCAGATCGATTTCTTCGGAAAAAACCGGCCGATCTTCCTGAATTGTCTGAGAATGAAGTCATTCGTCATTTTACACAGTTGTCACGACTTAATTATGGTGTAGATGTTGGCTTTTATCCTTTGGGTTCTTGTACCATGAAGTACAATCCCAAAATTAATGAAGATGTGGCCAAGTTTTCTGGATTTACCAGTATTCATCCTTACCAAACTGAAGAAACAATTCAGGGTGCTTTACAGCTTATGCATGAGTTGGAAAAGTATTTATGTGAAATTGCCGGTCTCCATCGTGCGACCTTACAGCCAGCTGCCGGGGCTCACGGAGAATTTACTGGAATGTTGATCATGAAGGGCTTTCATGCCGACCGAGGAGAAAACCAGGTGAGGCGAGAAATTATTATACCTGATTCCGCCCATGGAACAAATCCAGCCAGTGTTTCGATGTGCGGCTATCAAGTCGTAGAGATAAAATCTAATTCTCGAGGTATGGTCGATCTTGAAAGCTTGAAGAAAATTGCCGGATCACAGACTGCCGGATTGATGTTGACCAACCCGAACACCCTGGGTCTTTTTGAGGAAGACATTTTAAAAATTGCCGAGATAGTTCATAATGTTGGTGGCTTATTATACTATGATGGTGCCAATATGAACGCCAATCTTGGAATAACCCGTCCGGGTGATATGGGATTTGATATCGTTCATTTTAACCTCCACAAAACCTTTTCGACTCCTCATGGGGGTGGAGGGCCTGGTTCGGGTCCGATTGCAGTAACTAAAGAGCTAGCAGATTTTTTGCCTATCCCGCTGGTTGACGTGAAAAACAATAATTATTACTTTAACTATAATTATCCTAAAAGTATTGGGAAAGTAAAATCGTTTTATGGAAATTTTTTGGTATTGGTTAAAGCTTATGCTTATATCAGATCCCTTGGAGCTCAGGGTCTTCGTGAAGTAAGCGAAACAGCGGTACTCAATGCTAATTATCTGATGCGGTTGCTCGAAAAAAACTATCATCTCCCCTTTAACCAGGCTTGTAAACACGAATTTGTCTTATCAGGGAAAAGACAAAAATCGCATGGAGTAAGAGCCTTAGATATAGCTAAGAGATTATTAGATTATGGATATCATCCTCCAACAATTTATTTCCCTCTTATAGTTGAAGAGGCGATGATGATTGAGCCAACCGAAACCGAGAACAAAGAAACACTAGATAAATTTGCTCACATGATGAATGAAATAGCTAGGGAAGCTGTGGAGAATCCAGATAAGCTAAAAAATGCGCCCTTTAATACTCCAATAAGACGTTTGGATGAAGCGAGAGCAGTTAAGGAATTGGATGTTAATTGGTATAATAAAATGAAATAGAATAGATAGTATTATTGATTCTTCATCTTTTTAAAATTTTTCAATTAGGCATTTTAAAAGAATTTATGAATGGCAATTCCTTAAATTAACCTTAAGGATATAATGAATCTATTGACTTTTCAAATGCGTGTGCTATATTATCGGCAAAAGTAAATAGAGAAAA
>NZ_DAOLQM010000167.1:0-4872 GCF_035418125.1 Atribacter sp.
AAGTTCTTCCAAACCTTCAAAAAATATGTAAACATAGTGGTAGAAGAAATAGGTATTGGGAGTATTAAATAGGAAAGGAAAGCGATCGATGGATTTGAAAGCAAAAAAAGTATTCCTTATGGATATGGATGGAACGTTTTATTTAGGGAATACAATTATTCCGGGTTCTTTAGATTTTATTGATCGATTACAAAAAAACGGAAAATCGTTTTATTTTCTTACCAATAATTCATCTCGGGACGCAAATTTTTATGCTTTAAAGCTTAATAATATGGGTTTGAAAACTATTCATAAATCCCAGATTATTACCTCTGGTGAAATTTGTGCCTGGTATCTGCAAAGGCTAAAACCAAATGGGAAAGTGTATCTCTTGGGCACCAAAGAATTGGAACGTGACCTGCTCAAGGTTGGTCTTGTCAGCGTTCAAAACGATCCGGATTTTATTGTGCTCGGTTTTGACAAAACCCTCACCTATCATAAACTGGAAAGAGCATGCTATTTTATACGACAAGGGATTCCATTCTTTGCTACTCACCCTGATATTAACTGTCCGACCGAGGATGGTCCGATACCAGACACTGGTTCGATGATCAAAATGATTGAGGAATCAACCGGGATATCACCTAAAATTTTTGGGAAACCTTATCCCGAAGTTATTGAATATGTATCGTATCGAACCAAAACCACTCAAAACGAAATCGTTATGATTGGCGATCGTTTGTATACTGATATCGCCATGGGTAAAAAATCAGGAATTACTACAATTTTAGTTTTGACCGGTGAAACCCAAAAAGACGATGTTAAAGAATCTCCATGGCAACCGGATTATGTCTTTCCTTCTCTTAGTGATATTGATTTTAACTGATATTCTTATTGTATTGACTGTTGTTTAACAAAGAATATTATGTTATATTAAGTCAAAGAGTATTAGGCTTGGAGAATAGGAGAAAGCCTTTCGAGACAATTCTTTATTTGTCTCGAAAGGCTTTTTTTGTTTTATCACACTTTTTTAATGTTTCTACTAATCTTCTGTCGCAAAATTTTTTATTGAATAAATCAAGGAGAGCATCAATGTGAAAAAGGCTTATGATGTGATCATTATTGGAGGAGGAGTTGTGGGTTGTGCAATTGCCTGGTTTCTTTCTCACTTTGATTTAAAAATACTCCTTCTCGAGAGAGAGCTCGATGTTTGTTGTGGAATAAGCAAGGCTAATACAGGTATTATTCATTCTCGTAGCTATCTCACTCCAGGAACCGTGAAAGGGGAGCTCCATCAAAGAGCTTTATCATGGTTTCCTAAAATTGAAAAAGAACTGGATTTTCATCCTTCAGTTACCGGAGCATTAACTGTTGCGTTTAACCAGGATGATCTAAACTACTTAAAATCTTTGAAAAATATCGGAAAATATGATGATGCTGAGATCTTAAGCCCACAAGAATCTCTAATACTCGAGCCAAACCTATCAGATCGAATAGTTGCTACTTATTATGATCCTCATGCCGCGGTCGCGTCTCCTTTTCGCCTTACCTTAGCCTTTGCTGAAGGGGCGGCTTTAAATGGAGTTGAATTTCATTTTGATAGTTCTGTAGAGGGTTTTGACCATCAAGGCAAAAAGATCATCGTACATACTCCTAATGAAAATTATGAAGCTTCATATGTTGTCAATGCTGCTGGTCTATCATCGGCAAAAATAGCTAAAAAATCAGGGGATCAGATTCCGGTTTTTTCAACATTTAAAGGTGAATATTTTTTGCTTGATAAAGAAAGCCAGGGCTTGGTGAAAAAAATTCTCTATCCAGTTCCTAACTCATTAAGTAAAGGTATCCTTGTTTCACCAACCCCAGAAGGGAATATTTTAGCTGGGCCAAACTTTGAATCGAGTTGTGCTGACGATACCTCGACCACATCTCAAGGGTTGAATGAAGTCAGGGCTGGTGCTCAAAAGCTAGTGCCTCGATTTCCTTTCAATCAAACTATTCAGATTTTTGCTGGCATTCGGCCTACCTTGCCCGAAAGAGATTTCCTTATCTTTGTTTCCAAAAAGCATCCAGGTTTAATTCACCTGTGTGGGATTGAATCACCAGGTCTTACAGCTTCTCCAGGAATAGCAGAATATGTGGGAGAATTACTGATTCAGCAAGGATTATCATTAAAAGAAAAAGACCAGATAATTTTTAGAAAAGCTTTTCCTGTATTTCATGATTGTGATTGGAAAAAACGCGAGGAACTTATTGCCCAAGATCCCGATTGGGGTCAGATTGTCTGCCGGTGTGAAGAAGTCACCCTGGCGGAAGTTAAATATGCCTTAAGAATGAACCCTCCGGCTCGAACTATGGACGGTTTAAAACGAAGAATCAGGGTTACCGCTGGACGCTGCCAGGGAAGTTTTTGTCAAATGCATCTTCCTTCTATAGTTATGAATTTATTAAACATCGGTATTCAAGACTTATTAAAATCGGATAAAAATTCGAATTTACTTGTTGGTGAAACGAAAAAGGTGGTTAATACTCATGCCACACCACATTGATTGTGATGTCGTCGTTATTGGGGGAGGGCCAGCAGGTATGGCATCAGCACTATCTGCTTGGAACCACGGTGCCAGGAAAATATTTATCTTAGAAAGAAATGATTACTTGGGAGGAATATTGAATCAGTGTATTCATCCCGGTTTTGGTTTGCAAATATTTGGAGAAGAACTGACTGGTCCTGAATACGCTGCCCGATATATTGATCAATTAGCCAAAACCTCAATAGAGGTGATGACTGAAACAACCGTACTTGACCTTACCCCAAATAAAAAAATAACTGCGGTTAACCCAAAAGGTGTTTGGGAATTCTATAGTGAATCAGTCATACTCAGCATGGGATGTCGAGAAAAAACCAGAGGGATGATTTTTATCCCTGGATTTCGTCCAGCTGGAATCTATACTGCAGGCTTAGCTCAGTATCTAGTCAATATTGAAGGTTATTTGCCGGGGAAGAAAGTGGTTATTTTAGGATCAGGGGATATTGGCTTAATTATGGCCCGCAGGTTAACCCTTGAAGGTGTTAAAGTAGAAGCGGTGGTAGAGGTACGGCCTTCATTAAGCGGTCTTATCCGGAATTATGTGCAGTGTTTGCTTGACTTTGAGCTTCCTCTATTACTTTCTCACACAGTAACCAACATTTTTGGTAAAGAACGAGTCGAGGGAGTAGAAATAAGTCGAGTTGATCAATCTTGGCAACCAATTCCAGGAACCGAAAGGTTATTAAGCTGTGACACCCTTCTTCTTTCGGTAGGACTCCTTCCTGAAAATGAAATATCTCGAAAAGCTGGTGTTTCTCTGTGTCATTTTAGTCATGGGCCTTTGGTTGATGAAAATTTCTCTACTGACCTTGATGGGATATATGCCTGTGGAAATGTCGCTTCAGTTTTCGATTTAGTCGATTATGTCACTTTGGTGTCACAAAAAGCCGGTCAGTCAGCCGCTGAAAATAGAGATAAAAAACCAATAAAGTATCAATTGAATCCCGGGTCAGGAGTAGGTTTAGTTATCCCACAACGAGTTCGGCAAGTTAATGATGGTTGGTTATTTATTCGTCCTGACCAAAGTTTCCGTGATGGGGAAGTTCAATTTAGAACTCAAGGAAAAGTATTTGATCAAAAGAGAGTAGCCGTCTGTCGCCCTAGTGAGATGGTTCGCTATGACCTTAAAAATATACATTGGCCTGAAGAAGGAGGAGAAATCATTGTTGAAATTGTCGGAAGCTCAGTCGAAGGAATCTAAACAACTCATTTGTACTTCCTGTCCTATGGGATGTTCTCTCCGAGTTGAAAAAGATGGAGAAAAAATTGTAGTTACTGGTGCAAAATGCAAACGGGGAAGTCAGTACGCACAAGATGAAATGCTCAATCCAAAAAGAACAGTGACAACAACAGTTGTTGTTTTGAACGGGGAAATCCGACGGCTTCCAGTTCGAACTAAAAAACCCTTTCCCCTTCGACGCGTCTCAGAATTGATTCAATTTCTTTCGACTATAGAAGTCGAGGCACCAGTTCAGGTTGGTCAAGTTATTGCAACCAATTGTTTGGGAGAAGGTGTTGATATAATAGCTACTCGAACGATTTTGAGGCGATCCAAATGATGGAAATATTCATTGCCTTATAGTTATAACAAGAAATTGGAGATAATCATTAAGCAGGTGGTGAGAAATTCCCAGTTCTTTTTCAAATTTGATTTGCCCTGACTCAGGGATAAATATCAATCCTTATAATGCTGTTATAAATAAACCCCCAACCATAAGTCATTTCTCGATTTTTCCTCATATTTTGAACTTTTATAAATGTTCATTTTGTAATTTGACAAACGAAAAAATATTCGATATAAATTAATTATAAGTTATTGAGAAAATGATATTGAGAAATTTCTCAATTTGTAGTGAATATCTCCCCTAAAAAGTCTTAATATAATAAAAGAACTTCTTGTTACGTTCGCAGCACTGGATAAAGATGAAAATAGTTATTTCAATCCGTCATTACGAGGAGCTCTGCGACGTGGTAATCTCATTTAGCTATTCTTTCATTCTAAGGAATCCGGAATTTTTTACTGGACATTATAAGGATCTCATTCAATTCGATTCCACAATTCTATAATTTCTCAATTCTACAAATAATAAAGATGACTCATGAGATTGCCACGACCTCAAAAAACAAGGTCTCGCAATGACGACTCAAGGTTCCTTCTCCCTTGATGGGAGAAGGTGAGGATGAGGATGAAAGTCCAGGATGACGAATGAAAAGCACCCTCCCCGCCGTAAACGGCACCCCTCCAAGGAGGGGAATTGTTCAATATATTCCCCCATTGAGGGGGGATTCAGGGGGGTGTGCCTTT
>NZ_DAOLQM010000168.1:0-4830 GCF_035418125.1 Atribacter sp.
CGAGATGTATATAAAAGAATTAAATAAAGGGATTTTTCTTGATAGAAAAATCCCTTTATTTTTTTTCAATATAATTTTTTCCTAAAAGATTAGTTCAGAGAAGTTAATTCCTTTAAGACCTTATACTTAGATTATTCCTTTTCAAAAAGGTCTTTTGAAGCACCACAGACCGGACATACCCAATCTTCGGGAAGATCATCGAAAGATGTACCAGGTTTTACTCCAGCATCAGGATCGCCTAATTCAGGATCATAAACGTATCCGCAAACTGTGCAAATGTACTTGTCCATAAATCTGCCTCCCTTACAATTTAAAAAATTATAACTCTATTCTACCAAATTATATTTCCAATTTTGATATGAATATTGGTTAAATATTTTTCATGGTTCCTTAATGCCCTACCAATCACTCCCTTTAACAAAGGAGGATAAAGGGGGATTTGAAAGAACTGGAAAAAATCGAATCTCAAACCATCTCCCTTTATCCAAAAAGAGAATAATAAAAAAGATTAAGCTCATGAGATTGCCACGTCACTTCGTTCCTCGCAATGACGATTTAGAGTTCCTTCTCCCTTGATGGGAGAAGGTGAAGATGAGTGTGAAAACCAAGATTCGACATGCCATGGCATGTCGCTACATTAATTAAAGAATGGGCACAATACATTGAGCCCCTACGATTTTATATCCTTTGATAGAGGTTTGATTTATTAAATCTGGGGGTGTTGCATTAAGTCAAATATCACTGATGATTTTAATGTTCACTATTGGTCGATTACAGTTTCAAAACTTGACATATTTTGTTGATAGAGTAATACTATATCTTAGTATGGAATAAATAATGGAAAGGAGATGATAACAAAAAAATAAATATCATTAATGGTTATTTAGGTTCAATGTCTAAAAAAGGAGTGGGATGATCAATGAAAATGAAAAAATATGTTTTATGCTGTGTAGTATTAGTTTTCGCAATTTCTCTGCTTTTCCCAGCTATCAGTGCTGCTGCAAACAAATTTGTATTTGCTTGGATTCCTAAAGCTCTTAACAATCCAGTGTTTGAATTAGGCCGGAGCGGTGCTTTACAAAAAGCCAAAGAGCTTACCGAGCAAACCGAAGATACAGTGGAGGTATTGTACGTAGCCTCGGTAAATTCTGATGCTGCAGAACAAGTACGGGTGATTGAGGATGTTATCTCTAAAGGTGTAAGTGGTATTGGTGTATCCTGCAATGACCCGACTGCTCTCAAGGATGTAATTGATAAGGCTATCGAAGCCGGCATTCCGGTTATGACCTGGGATTCCGATTCCCCAGAAAGTAAGCGTTTTACCTATTTAGGGGTTAGCAATTATGAGGGTGGAAAGGCAGCGGCTGATCTGTTGTTAAAAGCTATGGGAACCAAAGGAAAAGTTGCATTGCTTACCGGAGTACCAGGAGCTTTAAATTTAGAGGAAAGAATCCGTGGTTTTAAAGATGGAGTCAAGGACTACCCGGATATTGAAATCGTAACGACAGTTGCCTGTGATGATGATATCAATAAAGGAGTTCAGGTGGTTGAGGAAGTTATGCAAGCCAATCCTGATCTTAATGGATGGTTTTTTGTAGGTCTGTGGCCATTGTTTGCTGAGAGAGGTTCTATGCCCCTTTGGGAAGCCGCAGCTAAGGCAGGTACTTTAAAGACGATTGCATTTGATACCTTACCAGTTGAGTTGGAACTTTTAAAAGATGGCTATTTGTCCGGTCTGGTTGGTCAAAAGTATTGGGGATGGGGATATGATACCATTCAAATGCTCTATGACTATATTGTCAATAATAATCGCTATGAAAGCTGGACTGACTCGGGCATGGATATTGTAACCAGCAAGAATGTAGATGCTATGATTGAAGCTTGGGATACCCAAGACTTTACCAAACCTCTTCCGCCAGCCTTCTAAGTGAAACGAATGAAACTCAAGAAAAGAAGGCTACTTAATAGAAATCAATTTCTATATATTGAAAATTAGAGCCCAAAGAGGAAAAGGAAAAAGAAGAACCTCACGCTCAAAGAGTGTGGGGTTCTTCTCCTCAAAGGAGGAAGGTGTATGTTGCCACCACCAAAAACCGAATTTGATGCTGAAACCACCATCTCTCCCCAGCTAGGGATCTTTACCCGACTTTTAAACAATCAACTGACCACAATTGTCATTATTCTGTTTTTAATGATTTTTTTACTAGGCTCATTTACCCGAACTTTTTTAACTGCTAATAATATTTTCAATGTTTTGAGAGCTTTTTCTTGGATTGCAATTGCTTCTTTTGGTCAATCGATGGTTATTATTGGGGGTGGAATAGACCTCTCTTCAGGTTCAACTATGGCTTTTGCCGGTATTATGACTGCTATGATGCTTTCCTATGGTTTCGGAGTATTGGTTTCTATCCTTATTGGTTTAGGATTTGGAGTATTTATTGGTTTTATAAACGGAATTTTAGTAAGCCGGGCAAAGCTTCCACCCTTTATTGCAACTTTGGGTATGTTAAGCATTCTGCGGGGATTTTGTTACGGATTAACTAGTGGTTGGCCGATTAGGGATTTGCCTCGAGGATTTCTTTTTTTGGGCCAAACTGATTTAGCTTTATATATTTGGAAAGTTCCTCTTCCCGCATTAATCATGGTTTTCTTTGTCATTATTTCATACATCTATTTGAGTAAAACCAAGGGTGGATATCATATTTATGCAGTGGGAGGAAATGAATATGCAGCATCGCTGGCCGGTATTGATGCAAAGCGGGTAAAATATGTTATTTATTCATTATCCGGTTTATTTGCTGCGGTTGGTGGGATTCTTATGACTTCTCGTCTGGGGGTAGCAGCACCAACGGCTGCTCAAGGATATGAGTTAGATATCATTGCTGCGGCAGTTATTGGCGGCATTAGTCTGAATGGTGGAGAGGGAAATGTTTGGGGAGCGTTAGTGGGAGCAGCCATTATGCAAATTCTTCGTAACGCATTAGTACTGGTAGGTTTCCCCGCTTATTGGCAATCCTCAGCTATCGGTGCTGTAATTATTAGCGCTGTAATGATCGACCAGTATCGGAAAAGACGTATCTGAGGGGGATAATCAGATGAATGAAGAAAAGCAGAAGGATCTAACCCCAATTCAAAACACTCAACCAATTCTTGAGTTGAAAGGAATTTGCAAATACTTTGGTGGGATTCATGCTCTTGAAAATGTCGATTTTGCCGTTTTTCCAAAAGAGATCGTTGCCATTGTTGGTGATAATGGAGCAGGAAAATCCACCTTAATAAAAATTATTGCCGGAGTTCATGCTCCAACCGTTGGAGAAATTTATATGCAGGGGAAACCAGTTGAAATAGTTTCTCCAATTCAAGCTCGGGAATTAGGGATTGAAACCGTTTACCAGGAACTGGCATTGATAGAAACTCGTGATGTTCCGGCCAATTTTTTTTTAGGGAGAGAACCAACTCTTGGAAAAATGGGTATTTTCATCGATAGGAAAAGAATGGTTGAAGAAACAGTAAATACCTTGAATAGTTTAGGTATTAAGCTTCCTTCCCTAAGTACTATGGTTAGGTACTTATCGGGTGGGCAACGACAGTCATTGGCTATTGGCCGGATCATGCCCTGGGGTGGGAAAATCATTATCATGGATGAGCCGACTGCTGCTTTGGGTGTTAAGGAATCAAGAAAAGTATTAGATTTAGTTTTGAAGTTAAAGGAACAAGGGTGTTCGGTAATTGTTATTAGCCACAACATGCGTCACGTATTTAACGTTGCTGATCGTATTGTCGTTTTACGAGGTGGGATCAAAGTTGGTGAAAGGATAAAAAAACAAACTACTCCCGACGAGATTGTTAAATTAATTGTAGGTGCTGAGATGCTCTAAACGGATTTCCAGTTGGAAATTTAGCAATTAAAGGTATAATATTATTGAGTATCAATATTATTATGAGGAGGTAAGATATTATGAAAAAACCCGTAGTGAAGGGATTGGGTGTGGTTTTATTAGTCGCGCTCTTCTCGCTTCTTGTCTTCGGAGTTGTTTTTGCTGAAGAGAATGAAAAGCTAACCTTCGGTTATATTGCTTTTAGTAGAAAGGACATTTGGAATAATTATTCAATTTTAGCCTTTGAATACGCAGCCAAACAAAAAGGCATTGAGACTATCGTCCTTGATCCAGAAGGAAATCTGGAAAAAGCTGTTTCTTCAATGGAAGACCTCATCACTAAAAAGGTTGGTGGAATATCGGTTTTCACCATGACTCCCGAATTGGATGTTACTATGGCCGAGATGTCAAACGCTGCCGGGATACCGATTACCTTTGAAAACTCGCTTCCTGCCGAAAATACCCCCAACTACATTTCCTGTGTGGCCTGCCAATATGATGATATTGGTTATGCAGCAGGGAAATATATCAATGAAGCCTATCCAGGAAGTAAACTGTTTTATGTAATGGGAGCACCAGGTATGGGAATTACCGAACTTTATGAGCAAGGACTCCATAAGGCACTCGATGAATTTGGTAAAGTAGAGCTGGTTTCAACCCAACCAACCGATTGGGGTGCTGAGCAAGCAATGAACGTTACCCAAAATGCCATTCAATCCGGTCTGGAGTTCGATGTTATTTTTGCTAATAACGAACAAATGGCAACTGGTGTTATCAATGCTTTAAAAGACGCCGGTTTATTTGGAAAGGTCAAAGTCGTTGCTACTGGTGGTGGACCACATGGTCTGGAAATGATTGAGAAGGGCGAATTAGATGCAACCATGAGTGCACCAGTTTCACTGCAAGGCTTGATTACTTTCAAGAGTCTCTATGAATTTATAACCAAAGGAAA
>NZ_DAOLQM010000169.1:0-4781 GCF_035418125.1 Atribacter sp.
TCGAAGGCCCAACTCTACCAGATAGCTGGGAAGGAGATTATTGTTGAGGAACTGTGAATATTTCTGAAAGGAGAGTTTGGGAGTTGAAAAATAATTCTCTATCAATTAAAATTGCTTACTTTCGGTTCCAAAAGAAGCGTTTTCATAAAAAAAGAAGAGGAAAAAATAGGACTGTATTTTGTTTTATATAAAAAAGATTTTTCTTAACAATGATATCTGAAAGCATATTAAAAAAGAATAAAACTGGAGGTTAGGAATATGTCTTTAAAAAATAAGAAGAGGAATAAACCTTATCACCCCTTCATATTTGGAATCGTAATCTTGTCTTTGATTTTATTAATGACTTTAACAACCTTTGCCAATGGAACTAAAAAAACTCCTTTTACTCTTTCTGAAGCAGTTAAAATTGCTTTAGAAAATGGAAATGATATGAAAACAGCCCTATTTGAGCTAAAAAAGAGTGAATTGACCTATCAACAAACCAAAGCAGATTTACTGCTAAATCCATCTATTTTAAGCGAACTTTCCAACCAAACCGCTCTTTTAGTTGCTCAGCGTAATTATGAAATCACTCGTTCCAACCAGGTACAAGTAGTAGAAGAAGCTTATTATAATATCCTCAAAATCCAAAGGTTAGTTGCTTTAGCTCAAGAAAACATCAACCGTTCTCAAAAGCAATTGGAAAATGTAAAAGCTAAATATTCATTAGGAATGGTTGCTCAGATTGATGTCATCTCAGCGGAATACGAATTGTCAAAAGCCCAATCCGATCGCTTGAATGCAGAGAGTAATTTACAAATTGCCAAAATGAATTTTAACCAGCTTTTAGGAAGAGATTTAAACACTCCGGTTGAATTAACCAGTGAGTTGACATTTAAACCTTCAGTCGTTGATTTGAAGCAAAGCACAGACTACGCCCTAACCCATCGTTTAGAGATAAAAAAAGCTGAAGATGAAGTTACCCTGAAAATCAAAGAAGTCCAAGTTAATACCAATGACTATACTCCTCTTCTTAACCAAAAAAAATCGCAAGTTGATTTAGAAGTCTCGAAAGTAAATCTTGAAAACATTCAAAATAATATACTAATCGAATTACAACAGAATTATGAATCGTTAAAAACTACCGAACGAAATGTTCCCTTGCAAGAAAAGAATTTAACCAAAGCCAATGAATATCTTAGAATCGCTGAAGCTCGTTTCGATGCAGGAGCCATTACCAGTATCGAACTCATCGATGCTCGGAATGATGCCTATGAAGCCGAAAATGCCTATTTGCAAGCGGTTTTTGATTACAATGTGGCTATGTCGAAATTTTATAATTCTTTAGGAATGTCCCTTGAAGAACGAATGAAGTCATTTTCTGACGACGGATCAAAATCAGCACCTCAGGAACAACCAACAGAATAATGAATACCAATATTTAATCAGCAAGAATTAAGGATTCGAGCTTTAATGCTTCCAAGCTAAAAAGTAAAGGGATGGAAACATGAAATACCTTATTTATTTAGTCGAAGACGAAGAAAATCTGAACCAACTTTTAACTTCCTACCTTAAAAATGAAGGGTGGGAAGTCTATTCATTTCTTACCGGAAGTGAAGCTCATAAAAATATTACCAAAAAACCTCACTTATGGATACTAGATATTATGTTACCTGATATCGACGGATATCAAATTATTCGAGAAATCAAAGCTTTTTCCCCAAATATACCAGTCATTTTCATTTCTGCTCGCGATGCCGATCTCGACCGGATAGTTGGATTAGAAATGGGAAGCGATGATTACCTTCCCAAACCTTTTCTTCCTCGGGAATTGGTAATTCGATGCCGTAAAATTTTAGAAAGAACTTATGAAAAAAGCCTCAATGCAACATCTGAAAATTATATCCATCTCCCTCCTTATATCATTAATACTGACACCAGAAGCGTTCATAAAGAAAAACAACTCATCGAGTTGACTTCGAAGGAATTTGATCTCCTGTGCATTTTTGCGGAAAATCCTGGGAAAGCTTATACTCGTGAGCAAATCATTGAGCAGGTTTGGGGGATTGATTATTACGGAACCGATCGAGTTGTTGATGACTTACTGCGACGTCTTCGTAAAAAAACCCCTGAAATCCGAATTGAAACAATATACGGATTCGGATATCGATTGGTATCATCATGAAGATGAAAAATTTGCCACTTGCCATTCAAATTTGGTTGATTTTTGCTCTTTTAATCATTGTTGTAACAGTAGCTTTACTTTTAATTATTCCTTTTTCTTTGGATCGTTTTTTTATAAATGAAATTTATGCCAATATTGAGAACGGTCAGGATACTTTTCAATCTGGAGAAATTTGGCAATTTCCCCGAAATTTACCTCCTATTGTAAATGATGAAGCTGACCAAAACATTCGAACGGTACGACACCTTTTATTTAATAACGATAAACAAATATTCCCTCCCAATCCACTACCAAAACCGGTATTAGAAAACTTTATAAAAATAGCTCAATCACAAGAAATGGATTTACAACGATATCAGGAAGTTATAAGAGGAAACCGTATGTTTTACGTTATACGCCGAATATCTTCACCAACGGGTAATTTTTATTTACTTTCCTATATGTGGGATAGTTATCGCCAAAGCTTGGTCCGTACCCTGTTCCGTCAGCTTTCTTTGGTGATGGGGATGGTATTTATTCTAAGCTGGATTCCGGCCATTATATTAGCACAATATCTCACTAAACCTTTAGTTTTTTTGGAAAAACATGTCAGTCAAATTGCCAAACAAAACTGGGAAGAGCCAGTAGTCATTCAACGAGAGGATGAAATTGGTCGCTTGGCGAAGTCAATTGATGTTTTAAGAAATCGTTTAATAAGACAAAATGAAATTCAACAAAATTCCTTGCAAAACATATCCCACGCCCTCAAAACTCCAGTAATGGTCATAAGGAGCTACGCTCAGTCAATTCTTGATGGCATCTTTCCTAAAGGAAATCTGGAGGCTTCGGTTTTAGTAATCGATCAAGAAGCTGAACGTTTGCAAAAAAGAAATCGGGATCTTTTATATTTAACTAAACTTGACGTCCTTAACACCATCAATCAATCTCAAGATCAGTATCGACTTGACGAACTCATCATAGATGTTATGAACCGTTTCCAAATAAGAAGAAAGGATATCAAGTGGATTACAGATCTTGAGGATATAAGTTATTCCGGTGATTATGAACAGTGGACTGTAGCCCTGGAAAATTTAATGGATAATCAAGTCCGATATGCTCATAATACCATAACAATTTCACTCAAGACTCAGCCCAACTCCCAAATTCTCATCCAGGTTGGAAATGATGGACCTTCTATTGAAGAAAAGACTATGAAAACACTTTTTGAGAAATTCCATCCTGGCATGAAAGGCGAGTTTGGGCTCGGTCTATCTATAACTGCAAGAATCATTAAACTCCATGGCGGTACCATATCCGTTGCTAATCAGGAAAAGGGCGTTACCTTCTCTATTTTAATTCCAGCTCAAAAATCATGACGAGTGAATTTTAATACTCTTCATAGGTGGTTTTTAATTTTTGATCCCGTTCTGCCCGCTCAATAGCTAGCTCTATGAGACGAGTTATTAAGTCTTTATAAGATAAACCACTTGCTTCCCAAAGCTTGGGATACATACTGATCTTGGTAAACCCAGGAATGGTGTTCACCTCATTTACCAAGAGTTTACCATCTTCCTGCAAGAAAAAGTCAACTCGTGCCATTCCTTCGATTTCTAATACTTGGAAGACCTTTAACGCCGTTTCTTGAATTTCTTTTATTAAATTATCAGGCAACTTGGCTGGAACCTCAAAATTTGCACCATTCTCATCTAGATATTTTGCTTGGTAGGAATAAAATTCGTGGTTGGGTTTGATTTCACCTGGAAGAGACGCTTCCGGATGTTCGTTTCCCAGTACTGAACATTCGATTTCTCTGCCCAGTATGCATTCTTCTATTAATATTTTTTGATCATAAAGAAAGGCTTTATCGATGGCTGGTTTGATTTCATCAATGGTTTTTACCTTACTAATTCCCACTGAAGATCCCAGATTAGCTGGTTTTATAAAAAGAGGAAGACCGAACTCAGCCTGGATTTGAAGCAGGTCAATTTTATTGCTATCAATCTGACGCACAACTTGAAAATGGGGGATAGAGATGCCGGCATCATGGAGCAGGCGTTTTGTTACTTCTTTATCCATACCAATAGCTGATCCAAGTATTCCGGCACCAACAAAGGGAATCCCGGATAACTTTAAAAAACCTTGGATTGATCCATCCTCACCGTTGGTACCATGTAAAACTGGAAATACGACATCAACGGGTTTTGGTTTTTCCCGGGTTGATAGATGGTATAAAAAATCGACCTTTCTGCCAGGTATTAACGCTAATTGTTGATCGCTCTTATTGGTAAATGATCTTAATTGATGGGTAGCATTATATTCAAGAAAAATTTGTTCATCACTAAAGTGCCACCCTCCTTGCTTGTCAATACCAATCAGTACAACATCATATTTTTCCTTGTCAATGGCTTCATATATGCTCCGCGCTGACAAAATTGATATTTCATGCTCCACCGACTGACCACCAAATAATATTCCTACTTTAATTTTAGATTCCAATTGGGCATTAACTCCTTTTATTATCAAAAAGTATTCAATGAATTATATATCATATTATGGAACTGTATTATCTATCCTGTTAATATTATCAAATGAATTCCCCCATTGAGGGGGGTTAGGGGGGTGTGCCTTTAATTGTTTT